>DUZI01000217.1 GCA_013349595.1 Nitrospirota bacterium | reverse complement strand
GAATCCATATAATAGTGCTCTGATTCTTTATATTCAGAGAAGAACATATATGCCACAATCCTTAAATAATAAAAGGCAGAAAGAATGCTAAATAGCACAGCAAACACTACAGGAACCACATAGCCAGCATTTATTGCTGCCATAAAAAGATTTAACTTTCCTACAAAACCTGCTGTTGGCGGAATTCCAGCAAGGGCAGCCATAAAAATAAGCATACTAAAGGCCTTAAGTGGCTCCCTTTTAAACAATCCTTTATAGGTTTCTATTTCTTCACCCCTATCGACGGAAACTACTATCGTAAAGGCTCCCATATTCATAAAGGCATATATAAGCATATAGAATGAAACAGCTTGAAGGCCTGAATAACTGCCAGATGCTATGCCAAGTAGCATATAACCTGCATGAGCTATTGATGAATAGGCCAGCATCCTTTTCATATTTCCTTGAGACATAGCAAGTATATTTCCAAGGGCCATTGAAAGAACCGATATAATTATCAAAACACCCGACCAGTCTATGTGCATTGGCAAAAATGCATCATAAAAAATCCTGCCAAAGGCCGCAAATGCTGCTGCCTTGGGTCCTACAGACATAAAGGCGGTTATTGTTGTTGGAGCCCCTTCATAAACATCAGGCGACCACTGATGGAATGGGACTGCGGCAATCTTAAATGCAAAGGCAGCAGATGCAAGGCAGACTGACAAGAGAAGTACGGGATTCGAGACTAGAGAATTTGCCTTCATATATTCAGCAATCTTATAAAGATTTGTAGTTCCCGTTGATCCATAAACAAGTGCAATAGAAAACAGAAACACTATGGCCCCCAATGTACCAAGTAGGAAGTATTTCAGAGCTGCCTCGTTAGATCTTATGTCAGACCTTGCAAAGCCGGTTAACACATATATGCTCAAAGACATAAGCTCTAAAGAGAGATATACAATTAAGAGATCAGAAGCCGATGCCATCAATAACATGCCAACAGTAGACAACATTATTAATGCGGTGTATTCGCTGTAATAATGGTCATTAATCCTCTTATAATCGTAAGACATAAGCAGCGCAAAAGACATTGCTATAAGACATACTGTCTTAAAACTGAATGATAGGGCGTCAACCCTTACCATGTCTCCAAAGGCAGAGCCAGATAGATTTTGCATCAAATAAAAAGATAATGCTGCCCCTGCAATCCCAATGATAGTAAACAGAGCCCTAGTTCTAATAAACAATCCTAAGACAAAAACAATTAACATCGTCAAGGTAAGAGTTATCTCTGGGATAAGAATCAATATGTCTTTCATCTTATATACTCCATAAACATGGTTAGTGTCTGACTGTGGCCTGATAACCTTTGCATTATTTGAGCCACTGAAAAGTGTAGGTAAGTTAACAATGCCTGAGGCTGAACTCCAAGGTAAAATATAGAAATAATGAATGGCGCTAACATGAATATTTCTCTAAGAGATAGATCTTTAATCTCTGTAAATACTACATCATGTTTTTTAAGTATTAATTTATAGTAAAACCAGCTTTTATAAGTAACGTTAAGGAGCACACCCACAATAGCAATTAGACCAATATATACAGACACATCAAAAGCTGAGCTTAATATTAGGAATTCTCCTACAAAATAATTAAGCCCTGGGAAACCGCTTCCAGCAAGCACAAGTATTGTAAACATTGTGACAAACCATGGAACCCTTAAAGCAAGATTGCCATAGCCATCCGTATTATAGCTGCCTGTCCTTTGATTAAGTATGCCAGCACAAATGAACAATCCACCTGTAACAATGGCGTGATTTATCATCTGAATTATTCCACCTTCAATGCCTGCCGTGTTGAGAGTAAATATGCCGAGTGCAATAAAACCCATGTGGCTCATGCTTGAGTAGGCAATCAAACGTTTGAAGTCCCTTTGTGAAAGGGCTACATAGGCTCCATAAATTATAGTTGCCAAGGACATGGCAATAAGGAGTCTTGAGTATTGCACTGATGCCTCAGGCAGCATGGGCAGAGCAATCCTAATTAGACCATAGGCGCCCATCTTGGCAAGAACCGCTGATAATATCAAGGTTACAGGTGTGGGAGACTCATAGTATGTGTCTGGCAGCCAAGTATGCAATGGAAATAGCGGTATTTTTACAGCAAAGGCAATGACAAAGGCCCAAAAGAAAAGAGGTTGCAAATTATGGGGTATATTTGAAGTGGAAAGTCTTGTAATATCCATGGAGCTATAGCCCATGAAATAAAGCGCCATAATTGCTACAAACATAAAAATGCTGCCACCAAATGTGAAGAGGAGAAATTTAAAGGCTGCATGTCTTTTCTTATCGCCACCCCAAAGTCCAATGAGAAGAAACAATGGTATGAGCATCGCCTCCCAGAATATGAAAAATTGAATAAGGTTGGTTGAAGCAAAAAGACCAATCATAATACCTTCAAGAACAAGGATATTTATATAGTAAGCATTGGCAGCTCTGTTTATCTGATGCCAGGAGAGCAGGATAGATGCTAAGGTTACTATAGTGATAAGCAACATGAAGGGTGCACTAATTCCGTCAACCCCTATGGTTAGCTTTATTGACCATTGGGGAAGCCAATCGTAGGACTCAACAAACTGGAAGAGATGTGTTTTCTTATCAAAAAACAGAAATACAAAGATTGATGCTGTAAAGGTAAGAGT
>DUZI01000172.1 GCA_013349595.1 Nitrospirota bacterium | reverse complement strand
AGCAGGTAAGATAGGAAGGGCTGGTGAAGGATTTTTATACGACACCTTATAAAAAAAAGTTTGTAGGGCTTTGTCATAAGGCATTGTTTTAAATGTATAAATCAAAATTATAAATAAAATTTGTCGATTATAAAAAGCCTGAAACAGCCCTTATTATCGTTATTTTAAGGTTTATAATGCAATGCCTTTTGCTAAAGTTTCTCAAGACTTCTTTTCAAGGTGTCGTATAAAAATTCCTGACCAACCCTTCCTACTTGATTTTGTTAAGTTCTTAGTTCTATCGCTGATTTTTGGGTGTCTCACTTGTCTTTTGTGGAGGATTTTTTTATTGTTATGATGTAATAACCCTCTACTGACTTTTCTACATCGCACGGATAACCCATACTCTTACATGATTCTGGGATGGTAGTAACTGCATCTCTGTTATCAGTAATAATTTTAAGCTTACTCTTACCACTTTTAAGACTATCTTTATGTTTATTTATCTCTTTTAGACTAACAAGTAGGGTGCTTGGGCAAACCTGACCTCTTATGTCTAATATTGTTGTTTCAGTATTACCATCAATCATCTAAAGATCACCTTCTGTAATAACTTTGTTCCAAACCAAACACCTGGGAAAAGACCAATTACAAACAAAACACTCTGGATAGCAAAGATGGGGAGCCCACCGAAAATATGCCATACATTACATGCTGGCGTCAATCTTGAGGCAAGGCCAATCAATATACCCCCTATAAATGCAGAAAAATATTGAATGTATGGTGCCTTAAAATACACCTTAAATTCTCTAAGGTGAATAGCAGAAATGAAACTACCTAACAATATCCCTATGATCAAAGGTAGTTGAATAGCTGTGATAGCATCAAAAACAGGACCTGGTCCACCACTTAGTTCTTGACCTGTTAGGGGGAATTTATACTTAAGAGAGATGACCTTATAAAAGACAAGTTCTTTGAAATATTCAGGGAATAATTGCTCGGTGATTAGTCCTGCTATCTTTGAGTAGGTGGTAGTTATTCCAAGAGGCATACCGATAAATATATAACTAATCAAACCCACAAGAGAAAGGATGATTGCACTATGAAATGAAGATATATATCCTTCTGGTTTAAAGGTTTCATTAAAATCACCAGCCTTATAATATCTTCTAACCAACCCAAAAAGGGGTATAGAGATAATCAAAACTATTACATATGGTTGAATCTTTAAAAACTGTGACAATGTAATGGCATCTTTTGTAAGGGTTGTCATCTTAATAAATTTTATCCAGTATGGATGAAGTTCTGCGTAAATCGCACTTCCTATAAAAATACCTATAAGGGCTGTCAGACTAATTATACTACCAGCACCAACCTTGTACAGGACACCAATTACACAACCTCCTGCAAGAACCATCCCTGTACCAAAGACTATTCCCCCTATAAAATTGCTTAATGAAGGATAACCAATTAGTGGGAAAGGATAGATTAAAAGATCTATAAATCTTACAAACTCAAACAAAATCATACTTGTAAAAACAAGTAAGATCAAAGACTTTATCTTTTTAGTCCTCTTAAATAAAAAAAGGTCTCTAAACATACCAGCTACACAAAAGTCATTTCTGTGCATGACAAAACCTGTGATTATACCAAGCACAAGGCATATGGGGATAATTATCTGTGTAGAGTAGCTAAAATCCATATCAGTTAAAGTCCTCCATCAAGACCTTAGGTTGATGAATCTTAACAGGTAAAGAAGAATAATCCTTTGGGTGATTTCCTTCTTTGAAATATTCATAAAAAACTGGCTCATAAGATAAAAGTCCTGTTTCAGGGTCAATAGGCAATCTTACGATATCTTCAGGGATGGTAACTCCTTCATTTTCTGTTACATAAGACCTCATAAAATTTGCCCATATTGGTGCAGCAGCCCTCCAGCCTACCTCACCTGAACCGAGTGATTTCTTCATATCATCATAACCAACCCAAACTGTACATACAATATGAGGTGTATATCCTACAAACCATGCATCTTTAGTAAGTCATTTCATTACTCGTCCCTGTTTTGCCTGCAGATGGTAAACCAATATTTGCCATCCTGCCTGTGCCTTATTTAATCATATCTTCAAGCATAAAAGTCAAGTTGAGTATATTCCCCAAAATCGACGATAGAACTAAAAAGCTTAATAAAATCAGCAAGTAAGATAGGAAGGGCTGGTGAAGGATTTTTATACGACAAAGTTCCTAGGGTTTTGTCATAAGGCATTGCATTATAATGAATAAAGCAAAATTAAATAAAATCTGTCGATTATAAAAATCCTGAAACAGCCCTTCCTAAGCGCTATTTTAAGGTATTCGTTAGTTTGAAGTTCTTTAGCTGATTCATTTTTGAGATCTTTGTATTAAGGGTATTATATGTCCACATTGCATCTGCAATTGATATATTACCAACTACTCCACACGATTTAATAATAACCTCTCTGACCTTTCTGGTCTTTTCAGGGCTAAGAAACAAAATTTTTGCTAATTGTTGAGTAGTTGTGCTATCTCCTTTTACCTCAGAAATAGGTTTGTGGAATTTCTATATCGGGATCCTGGTTTACTTGCCAGCTTGACATTTTTCCCCAGCAATGCTAATTTATTACTTAATTCAAAGAGCCATGAAGGCTTCATTAGATCACGAAGATCATAAGGGAGCCTTTGTGGCTTTTTGTTTTTTCT
>DUZI01000258.1 GCA_013349595.1 Nitrospirota bacterium | reverse complement strand
TTTTGTAGAATGCAAGTAAATCGCCATTTTAATATCATCAACAGTATAAATAAGTAAATTAATCAAATCGTTCATAGTCTAAAATAACTCCATAAATAATAATTTAACAAAAATTCAAATGAGAATAAGATATTTATACTTTATCTAATACTACAAACCATTTTCAATTATTAACCCTTAAAATAGCGCTTAGGAAGGGCTGTTTCAGGATTTTTATAATTGACAAATTTTATTTATAATTTTGATTTATACATTTAAAACAATGCCTTATGACAAAGCCCTAGGAACTTTTTTTTATAAGGTGTCGTATAAAAATCCTTCACCAGCCCTTACTATCTTACTTGCTGATTTTACTAAGCTTTTTAGTTCTATCGCTATTTTAAGGTCTTAGCTATTATAATAATCATAATAAACATGGAGAGGTGCCAGAGTGGTTGAATGGGGCGGTCTCGAAAATCGCTATGGGGGGCAACCTTCATCGAGGGTTCGAATCCCTCCCTCTCCGTTTTTATACAGTTGATTCTTTAAGCCATTTCAAATAAGCATCTGATCCATCAATAATTGGCAATGAAATTATCTCAGCCACAGTATAGGGATGTATTGCTTTTATCTTTTCTGACAGTTTTTTAAATAAACCTTTCTGAGTCTTAATTATCATCAATACTTCAGAATCATCTTCAATATTCCCTTGCCAATGATAAAGTGACCTCATCGATTTAATAATATTGACACATGCACAGAGCCTTTCCTCCAATAAAGTCTTTGCAATCTTCACAGCCTCTTCTTCATTTGGAGATGTTACATAAACAACAATTGCCTCCATAATAATTTCCTCCTGATAGTTTTAAAGATTTCTATTAATTTTACTATACATCAAGATTAAAAAAAGTGATTATTTTTGATTTCGTTAGATTGCAATGTCAAATCTGCAAAAGAGGTTGTTAGCCATTGCTTAATACATATACCATTAAAATATTTATGGCTTTTTAAAGATAATCTGAAGTGTTCAAACTGTAAAACAAGGAATGTTATATCATAATGCTGAGTAGCATTTCCTCTAAGCAATATTACATCTTCTTTAGCAGATGGTATAAGGGACTTAACATCCCTTTTTTAGTGTTTGTTTTGAATATAGCCCTTTAGTCTTTCATCAGAGTAAGCCTCTTAGTGAGCATCTTATCTTCATTGCAATAAATTATCACATTCTTACAATGATTGCCCAAAAATAGCGCTTAGGAAGGGCTGTTTCAGAATTTTTATAATCGACGATTTCATTTTAATTTTGCCGAGATCCAGCGATAAGGTAAGTCTCTTTCGTTAAGGTGTCGTATAAAATTTTTCACCAACCCTTCCTACTTGATTTTGTTAAGTTCTCAGTTCTATCGCTGATTTTGGGTGTTTGACTTTTAATTGACAATCTTTAAACTAAAATTGTATTTTTAGAATTTATAATTTTTATTAAAAGCCGAGATAGCACAGTAGGTAGTGCAGCCGATTCGTAATCGGCAGGTCGGGGGTTCAAATCCCCTTCTCGGCTCTCTTTTTATTAATCAGTTATGTTTCATAAATGTTTTTTTATTACTCTTAAAAGATAGTTTTACCCTTGATTTTCTCATTGAAAAAATCATCAAGGATTTTTAATAGGCTTTTTATGATAATAAGTTAGAATAAAGAAGTGAAATCATTTTTGATACCTACTAGCTTAATTGCTGTATTTACACTTTTTGGGGTTCATTGCATTTCTTTTTCACCAAATTTGTAATCTGCCATATTGCACGATATGCCAATAAAGATGAGCACTTTGAGGAAGTTTGTTTTCAATATCTTGAACGATTTTTTCCAGTTTTAATGATTTGTTCTTTATAACTAAGATAGCATCTTTAATATGATAAATCACAGTCAATGTAACAACTAGCAGCAAAAGTATCTCCACAAACAGGCTATTGACTGAATATTTAACTATGACTGTGTCAATCATAGTAGTTATAAGGACAAATACCATAGGAAAGACAGAGATTATTCTTTTAAAGCAAAAGTGAAAAGGTGAGATTATGAGTGAATATACCAATATAGCAATTGATGTAAACATCAAAATATGTCCTTCATTATCAAGTGTAGTGACCTGAATAAAGAAAAATAAAAATAATAAGACAAAATACAAAAAGCTCTTAATCCTGTTTAGCTCATAAAGTTTTTTTATATTTATGCCAAGCCACTCCAGAAAGACATTGCTGAATATTTGTAAAATCTTGATTTTTTGATAGGTCCCTGGATTATCCCAAACTACTTTTTTACCTGTATGGACATGACTTACCATGTAGAGATTAAAAAATCTATCTCTAACAATACCACATCTTTTGAGGATTAAACACTGTATCAGTTCAAAAGTTATTAGGCTAATTACATATAAATATGATAGATACTAATATTTGCTTAAAATTCAGGGCAACCAAATTTACTGATAAAAGATATAAACTGTACTGGAAAGTTTATCTTTAGAAAGTTATAAAACCAGATAGGTTAGTAAGATAAACCTGGGCAATCCCGAGTAAAACGCAAAGACCATACATTAAAATTTCAATTTGGTTCTTATCCCCAAAATCAGCGATAGAACTAAAAAGCTTAGTAAAATCAGCAAGTAAGGTAGTAAGGGAATTTTTATACGACACCTTATAAAAAAAGTTTCTAGGGCTTTGTCATAAG
>DUZI01000111.1 GCA_013349595.1 Nitrospirota bacterium | reverse complement strand
TTTAAAGTCTTGACAAATCTTTTTTTAAATGGTATTTTTCTAACATTAAATTTTATAAAATACAGCTGAAAGGAGGTTCAAATTGACTAAAACAGAGCTTATTGAAAAGATTGCAACGGGGAGTGGTCTTAAAAAGGTTGAAGCAGGCAAGGCACTTGATGCAACAATTGATGCAGTTAAATCTGCATTAAAGAAGGGACAGAAGGTTACACTTGTTGGGTTTGGCACTTTTTATGTATCAAAAAGAAAGGCAAGAAAGGGACGCAATCCAAGAACAGGGGAAGAGATTAAGATTCCTGCCGCAAAGGTTCCAAAGTTTACAGCTGGAAAGACTCTAAAAGATAGCGTTAAATAATTTTAACTAAATGTTTTTTCTAAATTTTGGGTGGTAAAACCACCCTTTTCTTTTTGATAAAAGTGACAAATATCTTAGTTGCCTTGAGTTTGAATGAAAAGTATGAAGTCCTATTAGCTTATGCATGTTGGTTTTACAGAATTATAGATAACAATTCCCGAATAAATCTAATTAGTGTCGCCGATTATTCTCTCACTCCACCTGCTTATTTAATGCCTTATCTCGAAAAAGAACATGAGATTAATAGAAAACTACTCTCAAAGATAGTTGATGATTTAAAAAGACACAATATTGATTCAACCTATA
The DNA here is from genome assembly GCA_013349595.1 of Nitrospirota bacterium. GTDB lineage: Bacteria > Nitrospirota > Thermodesulfovibrionia > Thermodesulfovibrionales > Dissulfurispiraceae > DUZI01. Next base: position 2,047 of record DUZI01000111.1, on the reverse strand, counting down.
AACTAATTACAGGCAGGTTAATAGAGTCCTTTCAAAAGGCTATATGCGACTTAAAGATTGACTATATAATCCTTGGACATAGGAGCCATCTTGTTAAGGCAAGCAGTTCAGAAAAGATGATTAGGACATTGAATATACCTATGCTTGTAGTAAGGGGTGCGAAATCAGAGGGCGTAAATTTGGCTAATCTCAAGGTTAATAATATCCTCTGCATAACAGATTTTTCTGAAAATTCCTTGAGAGCCTTAAAGCTGATAGAAAGGCTTTTTAGTGGAAAGGATATTAATCTGACTATTTTAAACGTCCTATCTAAAGCCAGGATTGACAATTTGTTTAATAAGGCAAATATAGAAGAGAATAAAAATCAATTTTGTGAAAAATTAATAGCAGATAGATATAACAATTTAGAGTCACTTAAGATTGAAGAAATAAACACAAAGTTGCTTTGTAGAATGGGTATACCTTATAAAGTTATTAATGAGACTGCGATTGAGAGCAACGCTGATATAATCTTTATGGGGGCACGGGGAATAACATCAATTGAAGGTGTAAAATTAGGGAGTGTATCTGAAGCAATTATCAAGACATCCCCTTGTCCTGTTATGTTAGTTACATAATGGTTTTTGAGACACTGTATCTCTTTATAAGCTTACTCTTGATTCTTCTAGGTGCTGAGGTATTTACAAACGGTGTAGAGTGCCTTGGTAGGAGACTTTCCTTGTCACAAGCAGTTGTAGGTAGCTTATTAGCTGCTGTGGGAACTGCCTTGCCTGAAACAATACTCCCCTTTGTTGCTATATTTTTACATTCAGGGGAGGCATCCAATCGAATAGGCGTTGGGGCAATTCTTGGAGCACCTTTTATGCTTGCAACATTGGCTTTTTTCCTTGTGGGATTTACAGTTTTGGTAAGTTTTCTTATTAAGAAAAGACCCTTTCAAATCTCCATAGAGTATAAATCTATGAGGAGGGATATAATATTTTTCCTTATCTTTTATTCTTGTGCTATTTTTTTGCCCATGTTTATTCAAAATAGCAATTTATTTATAGCAATAGCCTTGGTCATAGGTTATGTCTATTATGTTTACAAGACTTTTAGTGGTGAAAGTGAGGGTATATTACATGCAGAAGAACTCTATTTAAAAAAAATTTATTACAAGGCAAGAGGCTCTCTCTCCTCTGAATGTATAGTTAAAACATCTACTGGATTACCTTTAATACTATCTCAGGTCTTTTTAGCACTAGTTATAATGATTAGCGGGGCTCATGTATTTGTAGATGCCTTGTCTAAAATATCTACTTCTTGGGGGATAGATCCCTTATTGTTTGCTTTGCTTGTTGCCCCTGTGGCAACAGAATTGCCTGAAAAGTTTAATAGTGTTACATGGACTATAAAAGGCAGAGACCCTCTTGCACTTGGTAATATAACAGGCGCAATGGTCTTTCAATCTACCTTTCCAGTTTCATTAGGTCTGCTATCTACAGAATGGAACATTACAGGTCTTGCCCTTGTCTCTGCCATAATGGCAATTAGCATATCCATTATAATTCTTATTAACCTATTAATCACCAAAAGACTTTCGCCTTTAATATTGCTTATTGGTGCTGTTTTCTACATAACTTATGCAGTATTAATAATTATCGATCAAAGAACATAATATTAAAACTTAATTTGCAAATTAGAAAAACTATTACCAATATCCTTTTTAAAAGGCTTTCATATCAATAGATTTTTCAGATTTAAAGGATTTTGTAAACAATTATGATTGCCAAAAGGGCGTTGTTATTTACTTTAGGTGCTTGATTTCAAACTTACTGCAATGTTAGAGGTAAAATCAGCAGAAAGATTGATAAATGGAAACAAAAAACTTATAACCCAAAAATGGCGATAGGAAGGGCTGTTTCGGAATTTTTATAATCAACGATTTCATTTTAATTTTGCTTTATTCTTTATAATACAATGCCTTTTGCTAAATAAAAAAAAGTTCCTTGGGCTTTGTCATAAGGCATTGTTTTAAATGTATAAATCAAATATAAATCAAAATTAT
>DUZI01000101.1 GCA_013349595.1 Nitrospirota bacterium | reverse complement strand
TTGGTGAGGAATTTTTATACGACACGGTATAAAAAAAAGTTCCTACCTTAAAATAGCGCTTAGGAAGGGCTGTTTCAGGATTTTTATAATCGACAGATTTTATTATTTTAATTTATACATTTAAATCAATGCCTTATGACAAAGCCCCCCCTAGGAGCTTTTTTTATAAGGTGTCGTATAAAAATTCCGCACCAGCCCTTCCTATCGCTATTTTTGGGAATCCTTAAAATCCTTGCATAGCCTTATATTGCTGTGATATGATTTCGAACTTTATTTATGGAGGGGTTAAATGAATACAGTTAGTGTCCTTTTTGCTGGTGTTGGGGGGCAAGGGATTGTCCTCGCAAGTAAGATTCTTGCAAAAGTTGCCTTTGATTCAGGTTATATGGTTAAAGAGAGTGAACTACACGGAATGGCTCAGAGGGGTGGGAGTGTAGTTAGCCATGTAAGATATGGAAAGGATGTTCATTCTCCATTAATACCTTTTGGCAAGGCTGATATATTGGTTTCTCTTGAAGAATTAGAGGGTCTGAGGTATATTCATTTTTTAAAAAAAGATGGCACTATAATCTTTAATGAAAATATATCTGTCCCTTCAACAGTCAGACCAGATACAGGTCTTAAATATCCAGAAAACATTAGTGAAACATTAAAAAATATGGGTTGTATTCTAATGACTATCAATGCCAAAGAGGTTGCCAAAGACATAGGCAATCTAAAGGTTGAAAATTTAGTAGTCCTTGGGATCCTCTCAACAAAGATTGACCTCCCTGTGGAGACATGGAAAGAAACTATTTCAAAATCAGTGCCTCAAAAGACCCTTGAGGTAAACCTCTCAGCCTTTTTGAAGGGTAGGGAGATGGCATCACAGGCTAATAGGCGAAACAATGTTTTGGAATGAAGAACTTGAAACCATAGAAGAAAACAAACTTAGAAATCTTCAGTTAAAACTCCTTCGTGATACCATTGGCAGAGTCTATTTTAATGTCCCCTTTTACAGAGATAGGTTTCAACAGATTAATCTAAAACCAGATGATATAAACTTTGTTCAGGACATAAACCGACTTCCATTTACAACACGAGAGGACATCCTTAATAACTATCCTACTGGACTTCTTGCTGTTCCTCGTGATGAAATGGTGAGGGTTCATACCTCTAGTGGAACTACAGGCAAGCCAAAGGCTATCTTTTTTACAAAAAATGATATAGATAAGGCTGCAGATTTGATTGCCCGATGTCTTGTCATGACAGGTATGCGTAAAAATGATGTGCTCCAAAATATGATGACCTATGGGCTTTTTACTGGTGCCCTTGTTATGCATTACGGTGCTGAAAAAGTTGGAGTCCTCATAGTCCCTTCAGGCCCAGGTAATACAGAGAGGCAAATCATGTTGATGAAGGACTTTCATACAACAGCACTTCATATTACGCCAAGCTATGCCTTATATTTAGCAGATTATATCAAGACTAAAGGGATTGAACCAGCAAAAGATTTATATATAAAAAGGGCTTATCTTGGTGCTGAACCTTATTCAGAAGAGACAAGGAAAAAGATTGAAGAGATGCTCTCAATAGATGTCTTTAATTCCTATGGACTCTCAGAGATGAATGGCCCTGGTGTTGCTTTTGAGTGTGAATATAAAAAGGGTATGCATATTTGGGAAGATAATTTTATTGTGGAAATAATTGACCCTGATACAGGTGAAGTCCTGCAAGATGGGCAAAAAGGTGAAATGGTGTTGACTACTCTACAGAGAGAAGGAATGCCTCTTATAAGATACAGAACAAGAGATATAACTACAATCATCCCTGAAAGATGTCCCTGTGGCAGGACACACAGAAGAATAGACAGAATATTTGGACGCTCCGATGACATGTTTATTGTCAAAGGTGTAAACATATTCCCTCAACAGATAGAAAATGTCTTGATGGCAACAAAGGGTGTAGCTCAAAATTATCAGATAGTCCTTGAGTCCCTTGATAATATGATTGTGAAGGTAGAGATTGCAAAAGATCTCTTTGACGGAAATGTAATGCACCTTGTTAATCTTCAGAACAAGATAGTTGAATCACTCAAAAAAGAGATTCTTGTGAAACCAAAGGTAGAGTTGCTTGAGCCTGGCGCTCTGCCATTTAGTGAAGGCAAAGCAAAAAGGGTTATAGACAACAGAACCCTTTAGAGCAAAGGAGAGTCAAAATGGGTGAACTAAAACAGATTTCAATTTTTGCTGAAAACAAGCCTGGTAAGCTTGAAAGAATCACAAGGGTCATGGCAGATTCTGGCATTAATATCCTTGCAGTTTCAATCTCCAGTAGTGGAGAATTTGGTGTCATAAAATTTATAGTTGACAAACCCGAAGAGGCATTTAACAATCTCAAAGAGAGTGGTTTTACAGTATCTCTAAATGCGGTTCTTGCAATTGAATTAATTGACAAGCCGGGCGACTTAAATAGAGTAGCAGTTATTCTTTCAAGATGTGGGGTAAATATAGAAAATGCCAATGTCTTGGTAGTTGATAAGAGAGAGACTTCCTATCTAATAGTTGAGCTAAAAGATGTGTCAGAGGCAAAAAAGAAACTTGCTGGACAAGGCCTTAAATTCTATGACCTGTGATTTTTATATCAAATTATTTATACAACAAGTGGAGGAACTATGGCAATAATTTGGGATCAAAAGGCAGAATGTATGAGTCAAAAAGAAAGGGCTGTAATACA
>DUZI01000284.1 GCA_013349595.1 Nitrospirota bacterium | reverse complement strand
ACGCTTAGGAAGGGCTGTCCTTAAAATAGCGATAGGAAGGGCTGTTTCAGGATTTTTATAATCGACAGATTTTATTTATAATTTTGATTTATACATTTAAAACAATGCCTTATGACAAAGCCCTAGGAACTTTTTTTTATAAGGTGTCGTATAAAAATCCTTCACCAGCCCTTCCTAAGCGCTATTTTTGGGTTTACACAAAATACTTGACAAGCCCTTGTAATGTCATTGCATTTCTTACGGCAAAACCTTTGTGACAATTATTAAACATTATGAAGACAACTTTGGATACTTTATTACTTTTTTGTATTGAGGGGATAAAACCCTTTAGTTCTTCATTGGAATACTCATAGGCATATCTTAAACTGGTCTCAATGCCTTTTTTATGCCAATTTTCTTTGTTTCTTCCGTGAAGCCTGTAATAGGCAATATCGGTAGTTACATCAGGACAAAATCTTACTGTAGATTCATCATTATATTGGGGTTCATCTGCAGTTATGTATGTGATGTTATGCTTACTTAGTCTGTGGATTGTGATTTCTCTATTATTATCATTTAACGCTGATATTTCTCACGCCCTCAGGTCTCCATGCAGGGGATATTACCTTTGAACCGAGTGATGATTTTATGTAAGAACCCCAGGTTATTTTAAAATCACCAAAGGTGTCATTTATCTTGTCGATTGCCTTATATAAAGACCTCTGCCTACTGTAATCATCAAATAATGATAGGTTATCTGCATCAACGGTAAGTTTACTAATTGATACACCAATAAGCCTTATGGGTGATTTGATTTCCATATCTTTTAATATGCTCAAGGCATGGTGATAAACTTCGTGGGTGTTATTGGTTGGTTGATGAATAGATTTTTGCCTTGTGTTGCTCTTAAAATCTGAATATCTTATTGTAAGTGATAGTGTGTTTCCCTTAAATCCATATGCCCTTGCCCTTCTACATACCATTTCGCATAATTGAAGCAGATAAACTTGTATTTCTTCATCCATTGTAATATCTCTTTGTAGAGTCATACTATGTCCTATTGATTTAGGTAAGGGTTCTTCCTTTTGTATTGGTCTATGACAAATACCAAGTCCCATTTCTTTAAGATTCTCGCCTATAATCCCAAAATGACTCCTTAAAAAACTCGCTGGCGTCCTTGCTAGATCACCACAGGTATGTATGCCCAATTTATTAAGTCGCTCTGAAATCTTATTGCCTATTCCCCACAATTCCTTTACTGGCAGGTCTTCAAGTAAACTTTTTATCTCCTCACCTTTTACCCATCTAAGTCCATTAGGCTTGCTGAGATCGCTAACAAGCTTTGCAATAAGTATGTTGGGTCCTATACCTACGGTGCAGTTTATACCAAATTGTCTCTTGATGTCTGACTTTATAAGACTACCTACTTGTAAAACACCCCCAAAAAGGTGAGAAGTAGTAGTAATGTCTATAAATGCCTCGTCAATAGAATATATCTCTACATCAGGGCTATATTTTTGGTAAATCTTTTGCAGCTGGCTACAGGTATAGGTATATTTTTCGTTATCACCCACTACAAAAATAAGGTGAGGACATAACTTCTTCGCCTCATAGATGTTCATACCTGTTTTGACACCATATTTTCTTGCTTCATAAGAACGTGTGGTGATTACTGTGCGCATTCCTGAACCTATTACTGCTATTGGTTTGCCTCTAAGTCGTGGATTATTTTGCTGTTCCACAGATGCAAAAAAGGCATCCATATCTACACATAGAATTACTGGTTCTGTGTATCTAATCTTTCTAACCTCCATATTAGTGAATGAGTGTCAAAGGTCAACTCATAAAGGCTGCCACCAGCGATTACTGAGAAGTGATAGATTGTCTTTAGACCATCTTTTGTAACCCATTGATAGGTTATCTCATTTATATCAAAAAGCCTTCCTGACCACTTAAATCTCAGCGGTTTCATCTTATAACTACTACTAAAAGAAGCTAATACTGATATGTTCTCACCTATAGAAATCATATCTTTCTTATGACCCCTATGACTTTACCAAGTATTGCTACCTCTGAAGTCTTATAATGACTTTCTTTCATGGCACTATTTTCTGGTCTTAAGATTATCCTATCTTTTTCTATAAACACACGCTTGATAGTAGTCTCATCTTCAATCAGCACCACTGCAATATCACCATCTTCTACGGTCTGTTGTGGATTGACTATTACATAATCGCCTTCAAATATACCAGCCTCTTTCATGCTATCTCCCTTTATCCTTAAAGAAAAGGGGTTTTCTGAAGGGAAAAGGTCTTTGTCTATATAAATCCTTGCACTTATATCCTCAAAGGAATAAATAGGCTCTCCTGCCCTTATGTTACCAATTACTGACACAGCCCTACCCTCTGTGATTGAAAGCCCTGTAATCTCTACGCCTCTTGATATCTTTGGGTTAATTTTTATAAACCCCTTTTTTTCTAAGGCTGAAAGATGCCCCTTGACTGCATTTTGATAAATGTTAAATTCTTTGCCAATCTCAGCAATAGAAGGCGGATAACCATTCCTAAATGTGTATGACTTAAGGAAATCAAGTATTTTCATCTGTTTATTGGTTAAGGTGTTCATACAAACAGTGTATAAATATACACTATTTTAAGATTATTGTCAAGCCTTATGAGAATCCTTAAAATAACGCTTAGGAAGGGCTGTTTCAGGATTTTTATAATCGACAAATTTTATTTATAATTTTT
>DUZI01000149.1 GCA_013349595.1 Nitrospirota bacterium | reverse complement strand
TACCTTTTTCTCAAGATGAAATAAATGCGGCGATTATAGAAACTGTTAGGATTAATAAAATAAGAGAATGCTACATAAGACCTATTGTATATATAGGCTATGGAGCAATGGGTTTATTCCCAAAGGGCAATCCTATAAGGGTCAGTATCGCTGCATGGCCTTGGGGTGCTTATCTTGGAGAAGAAGGTCTTGAAAAAGGTATAAGGGTAAAAGTATCTTCTTATATAAGAAACCATGTAAATTCAAATATGTCTCGTGGAAAGATATGTGGATACTATGTAAATTCCCAGATTGCAAAGAAAGAAGCAATAAGAGATGGTTATGATGAGGCTTTGCTCCTTGATACATCTGGTTTTGTCTCAGAAGGTAGTGGTGAAAATATATTTATTGTTAGGAATAGTCTTCTAAAAACAACACCTTTGACTTCAATACTTGAGGGTATTACACGTGATAGTGTTATCAAAATAGCAAATGATTTAGGTATTAATACCTGTGAACAGCAATTTACAAGAGATGAAGTTTATATTGCTGATGAGGCTTTCTTTACTGGTACTGCAGCAGAGATTACACCAATAAGAGAAGTTGATAATAGAGCAATAGGCAATGGCGCGGCTGGGAAGGTAACAAAAGAGATCCAGAAAGTATTTTTTGATATAGTCAAAGGTAATAATAATAAATATGGTGATTGGTTAACCCACATATAAAAAAATTGTTTTTTAATATTTTTACAAAAGCGGTTAAACTAATTAGTTTAACCGCTTTTTTTTGCGGCTATTTTTTGTGACACTTTGCACAATGATTATCTGATCCAAAAGCCTTTGAGCCATTATGGCAGTTGAAACAGTATTTATCGCTTTTATGGTCTGCCATCGTCATCTTTGCTTCTTTTTTCATCTGAAAGAGTTTTGTATGACAATCATTACATTTTGCTCCCTTGTCGGCATGGGTTTTTCCATCAAATATAACCTTTCCCATTGCTCCTCCTGCATATTCTACTGACTTGCCTGCTGGAGTCGCTAATGCAGAACTTATGAAAAAGACCCCGACTGCTAAGATTAATAACAAAGAAATTAGCTTCATTTATTTCACCTCCTTTTTAAATTATGATTAGATTAACAATCTATGTTTTTTCAAATCTTGATATTATTGATAAAAACAATTATATATGTCAATTCTTAATATAGACCCAAAATCGCGATAGAACTAAAAAGCTTAATAAAATCAACAAGTAAGATAGGAAGGGAATTTTTATACGACACCTTATAAAAAAAGTTCCTTGGGCTTTGTCATAAGGCATTGCATTATAATGAAATAAAGAAAATTAAATAAAATTTGTCGATTATAAAAATCCTGAAACAGCCCTTCCTATTGCTATTTTTGGGATAGAGATTTACTTTTTATAAACATTTATGATAAAAAAAATGACTAATAAGTTCGTTAACAAATTATTAATAATTGAAAGGAGAGGAGAAGATGGAACAAGATATTAGTCAAGCATCAATAATGGTCATCATTACTGGTTTATTGGTTGGAATTATGCTTGGATTCGTCCTACAAAGGGGTAGATATTGCATGAACTCTGCATTCAGAGATGTAATCTTTGTTAATGACATGACATTGTTTAGGGCGTGGCTGTTAGCATTAGTAGTAGCTATTATTGGGGCTAATCTAATGGAAGACTTAGGTTTTTTAGGTGATGGTGGCTTAAGAAGACAGGCATTTACTCCTATTGCTGCAATTGTAGGCGGTTATCTTTTTGGTCTTGGAATAGTAATAGCTGGGGGATGTGGAACTGGTGTCTTGTATAAACAAGGAGAGGGTCAACTTGCAACTTTAGTGGCTACATTTGGTTTTGTATTGACACTACTGGCAACTATTCATGGGCCTCTAAAACCAATTAACCAACTTTTAAGGCAATTTAAAGTTTCTCTAGGCGAAGGAGAAGATGCAATTTCATCACTTGCCTTATGGGATATACTTGGTGGCGCCAATATGAAGTGGATAGTAATAGCTATAATATGTGCTATATTTATCTTTATTGTCGTCAAGGGAAAGCCCTTTGGAAAGATGCCTAAAAAAGGATGGTTGTGGTCATTGACTGGGTTATTACTTGGTTTAGTAGTAGTTTTTGCTTGGTGGGCATCATATTACTTTGGAGGACAAGCAAGAGGAGTATCAGCTGCTGGACCGACTGCAGAGGCTGCGCTTATGATAACAATAGGAAATAGCATGGCAAGAAATGACCCTATGTTTGATTTTTGGGGTATATTTATAGGCTCTTGGAGTGCTTTATATGTCATTGGAATACCACTCGGGTCTTATATAAGTGCAAAAGGACTCAATGAATTTAAATTAACAATACCAAGAGATGCCAACGAAGTACTAAGGGTATTTTTAGGCGGAATGGTAATGGGCTTTGGTGCAGGAGTGGCAGGTGGTTGCACGGTAGGGCATTCACTAACAGGTGTTTCAGCGCTTTCTCTGCAAAGCATTTTAGCAACCATTTTTATAATATTAGGTAACTGGACTATGACTTACTTTATGTTTATAAAACCAATGCAGGATGAGTAATACTTGTATGAGTATTATATCTCTCTATTTGGAGAGACCCAAAATCGGCGATAGAACTAAAAAGCTTAATAAAATCTGCAAGTAAGATAGGAAGGGCTGGTGTGGAATTTTTATACGACACCTTATAAAAAAAAGTTCCTAGGGCTTTGTCATAAGGCAT
>DUZI01000291.1 GCA_013349595.1 Nitrospirota bacterium | reverse complement strand
GCTATTGAGTCAAGATTATTCACAGCCATTAACTCTTGAATAGGCACATTATACCTTTTTGAAATGCTGTATAAAGTATCACCCTTTTGGACTTTATAAATCTCCTCTCCGTAAGATACTGTAGCCATCAATAAGAAAAAAGATATAAAGATAATTTGAACAATCTTTCTCATAAGGGTAACCCTCCATCTTAAAATTTTATAGATTAGGCTGCTTCTTCGTTCAAAAAGTTATTTAATGGGGGTAACTCTGTCAGGTTTTTGAGTCCAAAATAGTGTAAAAAGTCTCTCGTTGTGCCATAGAGAAAGGGTCTTCCGGGTGCTTCTTTTTTGCCAACAATCTTGATTAGACCACGATCTACAAGGTTTTTCACTGCTCCATCAGAATTTACACCCCTAATATTATCTATTTCTAATTTAGTCAATGGTTGTTTGTAGGCTATAATGGCAAGGGTCTCAAGGGACGCTTGAGATAACTTATTGGATTGAGTGTTTCTTTTGTGTTTTCTTATCCATTGGGCGTATTCGGGTTTTGTTGACATTTGATACCCACCTGCTATCTCAATAATGTTTATAGCACTGCTTCTATTTGAATATTCATCAATCAGTTGATTTATTGCATTTACTATTATACTTTCGTTAATATCTATTACTTTTTGTATATCCTTTATCGTAATTGGCTCTGCAGATGCGAATAATATTGCTTCTATTAATAATTTGTGTTGATAATTATCCATAAGCGGTTGCAATTATAGCAGAAAAATATATGATATTTCAACCTAAAATAAAATATTGATAAAATGATACAGTTCAAGCAAAAATAACACATGGGGTATATTTCTGTATTAATATTAATTCTTTTGGCTATAAGTTTTTTCATCCTGTTAGCTCTTTTTTCCTATCTATTTCAATATCTAAAAAAAAAGACAATCCAAATAGTAGAGCCCAAGGAGAACAGTATCCAATATATTGATGTCTTTGCAAAGGAGATTAAATCCTTACAAGAACAATTATCCATACAAGAGAGACTTGCAGTGCTTGGAGAGGTATCAGCTGGTATTGCACACGAGTTAAGAAATCCTATGGCAGTAATATCAGGAAATGCAAAATTGCTTTCCAAGTATGAGGAAAATCAGGAAGTCAAAGAACTTGCAGAGGGTATATTAAAAGAGATTGAGGAAATCAACAATATAATCAACGAACTTCTTAAGTTTGCCCAAGACTCTAATATTTGTATGGTTAAGTTTAATATCACAAATACGATTGTTGAAATTATCAATAACCTACCATATAAAGAAAAGATAGAATTTGATGCCAGTCAATCCATAGAAGTAGTTGCTGATGAACAACTGTTAAAACAGGCAATCAAAAATTTGATAAAAAATGCCGATGAGGCAGCTGATAGAATATGGGTATCAGTAGATGAGATATTGATTGATGGCATAAAGAAGATCCTCATTGTTATCAGAGACAATGGACATGGTATAGATGAAGGAGAGATCAATAAAATCTTTCAGCCCTTTTACAGCACAAAGAGGCATGGTCTTGGTATGGGGCTTACACTTGTTCAGAAGATAGCATTGCAACATAATGGTTTTGTCAAGGCAGAGAGCGAAAAGGGAAAAGGCTCTGCCTTTAAAATGATAATTGGTAAATACAATGAAAGATAACATCCTCATCGTGGAAGATAAAGAAAGCCTTGCCTTAATGATAAAAAAAGTTCTTCATAAACAAGGTTACGAGGCAAAGACTGCCTCTAATCTCAAAGAAGCTAAGGATCTTTTATCTAAAGGTGTATCAATATCTCTTATCCTAACTGATTTAAAGCTCCCTGATGGTGATGGGTTGACCTTGTTGTCCATATGTGAAGACAGAAATATTCCTATAATTATAATGACTGCCTATGGTTCTATAAATACCGCAGTCAAGGCTGTCAAGGAAGGTGCCTTTGATTTCATAACAAAGCCCTTTGATATAGACAATCTCGTAGAAATTATCAAGAAGGCTTTAAGTGATTTTAAGCCTGTCAAAGAAGATAAAAGTTTGAAATACAATGATGAACTGATAGGAGTCAGCTCTTTATGGAAAGAGGTCATGGATAAGGCTAATAAGGTTGCTAACCAAAAGACCACCGTATTGCTATTTGGAGAGAGTGGAGTTGGCAAGGAATTGATAGCAAGATATATCCATAAGATTAGCCAGAGGGCTCCATTTCCCTTTATCCCAGTTAATTGTTCAGCCATTCCAAAAGAACTCGTAGAAAATGAGATATTTGGTCATGAAAAAGGTGCCTTCACAGGTGCAGTAGAGTTTAAACCAGGTAGGTTTGAATTGTCTGATAAAGGAACTATTTTTCTTGATGAAATTGGAGATATGGAGCAGGGCTTGCAATCAAAATTACTTAGAATATTACAAGATGCTGAATTTATGAGGGTTGGTGGCACAAAGAGTATAAAGATTGATACGAGGGTAATAGCTGCAACTAACAAAGACCTTTCTTTAGAAGTTGAAAAAGGAAACTTTAGGCGAGATTTATATTACAGGATCAATGTATTCCCCATTGCAATACCGCCATTACGGGAAAGAATAGAGGATATAGAACCAATTGCCTTATATTTCTTGAAAACTATCAGTAGGGAATTGAACAAAGAGGGACTTTATTATTCAAATGATACCTTGCTTTTACTTAAATCAAATCAATGGTTTGGAAATGTCAGAGAGTTAAGAAATGCTATAGAGAGGGCTATAATCTTATGTGAAGACAAGGAAATAAGACCT
>DUZI01000251.1 GCA_013349595.1 Nitrospirota bacterium | reverse complement strand
GGAGGTCAGTTCACTGGGCCTGTTAGCTATACTTACACTACAGGTCCAGATGGTAAAAGATACATAACAGGTGGAGAGGTTTCAATACAGATTGTCCAGGGCAAGACCCCAGATGAAACAATACGCAACATGGAGATTGTCAGACGGGCAGCACTTGCCCCCGCAGATCCATCACCTCAAGACAGGGCTGTTGCGGCACAGGCTACACAGATTCAACAACAGGCTCGCATTGAAAAGGCAAGATTAAAAGATGAAGAGAAAAAGGAAGAAGAAGAAAAAGATAAGAATCAAAACCAGACTGTCAACAATGAAAATACTGTAAATAACACTTCCTTATCTAAAGAGAAAGACACCTTATCAACTCAAGAAATTAACAATAACGATAAAAATAACAATCAAGATAATACAGTAAATATTTCCCAAGACCCAAGAAAAAGCAAGGCAATTAAGACCTACAATGACTCCTCTAAACTATTTGAAGGGTTAATCAAAAATCAAGGCTTGTCTTTATTTGCCTGAGTTAGTTTTTTTATCTCTAACCCCTTATCCATTGTATAAACAGGAAATCCTCTATACCCTTCAATACGTGACTGAACAATTAGATAGTCGTTTCTATGCCAAAAAGGGATTAGTGGGAGTTCTGTCAATATTATATTTTCAATTTCTCTATAGAGTTTTCTTGATTCATCTTTGTTTTTTGCAATTCGTGACTCCTCTATAAGCATATCAATCTGTTTATTATTAAATCTTGTCCTGTTGCCTCCATAGCCCTTATTTGAAGAATGAAAGAGTGGATAGAGAAAATTTTCAGCATCAGGATAATCTGCCCACCAACTTAACCAAAACATATCTGCCTGTCCTTTATTAATTGCATCTTTAAAGGCACTCCATTCCATCTGTTTTATCTTCACCTTAATACCAACTTGTGACAAATAACCTTGAATTATTTCTGCAAGGTCAACCACATCTTGATCAGCTGTAATTAGCATTTGCACTTTTAATTCCTTTATGCCTGCCCTTTGTAATATTTTTTTGCCTTCATCAGGAGAGTATCTAATCGTCTGATCCAATTTCCAGTCTCTTAAGAAATCAGGCACCACCCCCTCTGCTATCCTCCCTCTACTCTCAAAAAAAGTGTTTAGTATCCTTTCTCTGTCAATTGCAAAGGCAATTGCCTGTCTTATTTCTTTTAAATTAAATGGATACCTTTCAGTATTCAATCCAAGATAATAAGTATTAAGTGATTTTACGACCTCAAGTCTTTTATGCCAATAAGGATGTTTCTTAAACCTACTAAAGGCATTTCCTGGAATTCCTAATAGATCTAGCCTTGCCATCTCAAATTCTGTAATAGCAGTTATATCCTCGGGTATAATTCTGTAAATAATTCCTTTTATATTACTTTGCCTGCTTATTTCATCTCTAAGTTTTAATCTTATTTCAAGCCCTGATTCCCATTTTTCAAGATAGTAATAACCTGCACCAGTAGGCTTAAATGAAAAATCTTTTCCTAATTTTTTAACTTCCTCTCCAGGGACAACAAAACCTGCAGGGACTGTCAACATACTCAAAAAGGGTGTAAAGGGATCCTTAAGGTGTATCTCAAAGATATGGTCATTTATAACAACAAAAGACTTAACCCTTTCAAAAAGCCATTGATTGGGCGAAAGAGTTTCCTTTTTCATAATCCTCTCATAGGAGTATTTAAAATCTTCAGCAGTAACCCTTCTACCATTTGTAAATGTTACATCTTTCCTTAAATAAAACCTGTATAATTTTCTGTCATTTAGTATCTCCCATCTTTCAGCTATATCTGGTATTACATTGAGAGAGTCATCAAGTTTGACAAGGCCACGATAAATCTTTGTAGCAATAGAACCATTATTAACATCTGTAATGTAAGCTGGATCAAGGGTAGAAATATCAGCATTTAATCTGTAATAGACATAGTCAGTTTGGATATTATCAGATGAACAAGAGCAAAGAACCACCCAAAATAAGGTGAGATAATATTTTGACAAATTTATGCCTTTTTGCCTTCTGATGACTGGGAATAAATATCTTTAAATATCTGAATTATTGAAAAGAACAAAGCAACTACTAATGGACCAGCCACTAAGCCAATCAACCCAAAAACACTAAGCCCTCCAAGGACACTAAAAAAGATTATCACAACAGGTAGTTTAGTCCTACTACCTATAAATATTGGCTTTAAAATATTATCAATCATGCTTATAGCAAAAATACCGACTATTACTAATATAATACCTTTTATTATACTACCCTTAAAAAAGAGATAAATCGCTGCTGGGACCCATACACCTGCTGCACCCACTAAGGGAACAAATGAAACAACTGCTGTGGCAGTACCCCATAATACAGGTGATTTAAAGCCAAGGGCTGCAATGGTTATACCTGTAATAATACCCTGTGCAATTGCTACAATTAATCCACCATAAACAGTAGAAACTATAATATCTCTTATCTGCATTCCCAGTCTATTTTTTTCATCTTCTGTAAAAGGCATATACTCCTGAATAGTATTGATAAAAGAAGGACCATCTTTTAAGATGAAGAATATGGCAAAGGTCATAATTACAAAATCAACAACAAGCCCTAAAATATTCCCAATGCTCTTTGTGATATTAGTAATTAAAGTTGTGCCAATGGTAGAGATGCCATCTATAATCTTCTTTTCCAGTTCTTTAGGTGAAATCTTGAGTGTGGCAAAGATCTTTTGTCCAAATTCCTTTGTCTTAGGGTGTTTCATAAGGTCATCAATAGTGTAATGTCCCTG
>DUZI01000303.1 GCA_013349595.1 Nitrospirota bacterium | reverse complement strand
GGGTATCAATTTTGAAAAACTTGAAAAAGAACTAATAAGACAGGCCCTTGAGAAAAGCAATTTTGTTGCCTCAAGGGCGGCTAAATTACTTGGCATGACAGACAAGACATTTAGATACAGGCTCGAAAAATATAACATACACCAATCTATATCCTCAAAAGAGGACAATTATACTTAAAAGGGGAATTAATTTTCAGAGATTTTTTGAGTTAATAACATTATCTATTAAATATCAGTAAGTTGTTACCAATTGATGTATTGGCATATTTATTGATATTTCTTAAACTGTCAAAATTGGGGAATAAATACACATAAAAAAGGAGGTGAATAGACAAGATGAAGAAAATATTAGCTCTCGTAGTAGCTCTTTTATTCGTATTTTCACTTAGCACAGTAGCATTTGCAACTGATGCAAAGAAGGCTGACGCTCCAAAGGCTGACGCTCCAAAGGCTGATGCAAAGAAGGCTGACGCTCCAAAGGCTGATGCAAAGAAGGCTGATGAGAAGAAGGCTGATGAGAAGAAGGCTGATGAGAAGAAGGCTGATGAGAAGAAAGAGAAGAAGGAAAAGAAAGAAAAGAAAGAGAAGAAGGCTGACGCTCCAAAGGCTGAAGAGAAGAAAGAGGAGAAGAAATAGTTTTAATCTCTTCTATGAAATTCTAACAAAAAAATGCAGGGGGCTTGAAATCGTTGAAAGTAAAGCTCCCTTTTTTATTTCTATTTATAAGCAAATTAGGAGGTATTTATAAATGTTCAAAATTTTCTCTTACAGTTTAATCTTAATTTTGGTTTTATTATCATTTATAACTAATTCATTAGCCCAAGACAAACCAAAAATAAAGATAAAACAAATCAGTGGTTATGTTGTTGTCTATGACAATTCAATAAAAACTATGACTATTAAAGGCAAAAAGGCAGAAATTACTATTTTGCTTGATGATAAGACTGTGGTAAAAGAAAATAAAAAATTAAAAAATCATAATGACATCAAAGTTGGTGATAAAGTGGTTATAAAGTATAGTCAGATAGAAGGTAAAAATATTGCAAAAAGTGTTGAGATAAAAACAGATACAACAAACAACAAATGAAAAAGCCTTGGTCAGGAAGATTCAAAAAAAATACTGCAAAGGTTGCAGAGCAATATACTCAATCAATCTCTTATGACATAAGACTTTATAAACATGATATTGCTGGTAGTATTGCTCATGCAAAAATGCTTGCAAGAGAAAAGATAATTTCCCCAAAAGACTCCACCCTTATAATTAAAGGACTCAAAGAGATACAAAAGGAGATTGAAAATGGAAAATTCAAATTCTCCCATGAACTCGAAGATATTCATATGAATATAGAGTCAGCCCTTATATCAAAAATTGGAGAATCTGGGGCAAAACTTCATACCGCTCGTTCAAGAAATGACCAAATAACTCTTGATATGAGACTATATTTGCGAGAAGAGTTAAATGAAATTTTAAAACTTTTAAGGAATCTCCAATCAGTAATCATGACTATTGTTGAAAAACATATAGATTCTATAATGCCAGGATATACACATACTCAAAGAGCTCAACCTGTGTTGTTATCACATCATCTGCTTGCTTATATAAGCATGTTTGACAGAGACTATGAGAGATTTAAGGAATCTCTTAAAAGAATAAATATCCTTCCCCTTGGTTCTTGTGCATTAGCAGGGACATCTTTACCAATCAATAGACATTATGTGGCAGAATTACTTGGCTTTGAGCAGGTTTCAATAAATAGCATGGATTCAGTGTCAGATAGGGATTTTATAATCGAGTTTTTATCAAACTCCTCAATATTGATAATGCACCTTTCAAGGATAGCTGAGGAACTAGTCCTTTGGTCAACAAGTGAGTTTTCCTTTATAGAAATATCTGATGCCTTTACAACTGGTTCAAGCATCATGCCACAAAAGAAAAATCCTGACATTGCAGAGTTAATAAGGGCAAAGACTGGTAGGATTTATGGAAATCTTATAGCATTACTTACAATTATGAAGGCATTACCCCTTACATATAATAGAGATATGCAAGAGGACAAAGAACCATTATTTGATACAGTTGATACAATTAAGATGACGCTCTCTGTTATGATTGATATGTTGCCTGAAGTTAAATTTAATACAAAGCACATGGCAGAGAACTCTGAAGGTGGATTTTCAACCGCCACTGATACGGCTGAATATCTTGTCAAAAAAGGGCTTCCCTTTAGAAAAGCCCATGAGGTAATTGGAAAGTTAGTGAGTTATTGTATCTCAAAGGATAAATCATTATCAGGTCTTTCTATAAAGGAATTTAAAAAATTTTCTACTCTATTTGACAATGATATTTATGATTACATCAAGGCAAATGATTCAGTGAAAAACAGAAAATCCTATGGAAGTGCTTCTATCGAAGCCGTCAAAAAACAAATAAGCATATTCAAACAATTATTGAATTCCATACCTACCCAAAAAAATATTTAAATCAAAAAACTTGTTTTATCTCTGACAAAAGTTGGATATTATAAAAACTCAAAAGGGTAAATAATGATTCAAAAATCTTGTCTAAGCACTTTTTAATCAATTCATTAATAATCCAAGAATAGTCATTATAAAAAAATCCTAAAGACCACCATTAGGTTTCTTGCACATAAGTTATTGAAGCTTTCGAGAATCCCGTTTTGCCATGGGCTGCCTTTTTTAGTAAACTCGTGGCGTATGCGATGTTTTTGAATGAACCTTTCAAAGTTTAGACTTCTGGACTCAGGTCACTGATCAGTTCTGATAATTATAGGGATGCCATAGAGT
>DUZI01000283.1 GCA_013349595.1 Nitrospirota bacterium | reverse complement strand
CTTGTACCACTATTTTATTGTATTATAGATAGAATTCGTGAAAAGATATCAGGCAAGAAGGAATTTACTAATAAGTGAAAAAATCTCTTTTCATAAGGCTTAAGAAAATAGTCTTTTTTTCTTCCATAGCAACTATTTTATTTTTCACCCTTTCATGTTCACAAATAACTATCTATACAAAGCCATCCATAGATACACGAGAGGATTGGAGAACAAAGCTCAATACTAATAAAGCTCAAGCTGAGAAACGATGGTGGCAAGGTTTTCAAGATCCAATACTTGATAACCTTATCAATGAAGGGTTACAAAACAACCTTGATATTTTGCTTGTATCCTTAAGGGTGCAAGAGTATAGAGGTAAATACATGTCTACATCAGGTCCTCTTTATCCTCAAGTAGATATAGATGTTTCTGCATTAAGAAATCAGATAACTGATCATGGGCAGAAAACTATAGGAGATAGTTATAATATCAATATCAATATAAGTTGGGAGATAGATTTTTGGGGAAAGATTAAGGGTATGGAGGAGTCTGCAATGGCACAGTTATTAAACACAGAAGAGGCTAAGCAGGCTGTTTTATTGACTATTGTTAGTTCTATTACAGATACCTATATGACTCTACTTAGTTTAGATGAACAGTTGAGGATAGCAAGAGATACAACCAAATCAAGAAAGGAATATTACGATATTTTTCAATTGAGATTTCAAGGCGGCGTTATATCAGAACTTGAATTAAATCAGGCAAGGTCTGAGTATGAATCAGCAAGGGCAAACATCCCAAATCTTCACCGTCAAATAACACAAAAAGAAAACGAACTCGGTCTTTTGATTGGGGCTAATCCTAAGTCTATAAAGAGGTCTAAGTCATTACACACAATCAATACACCATCAATACCAGCAGGTTTACCCTCCGAATTGATACAGAGAAGACCTGATATTAGACAAGCTGAAAAAGACCTAATCTCTGCAAATGCATTAATTGGTGTAGCAAGGGCATTTTTTTTTTCCAAGTATATCTCTTACAGGGATGTTTGGTTGGGCAAGCAATGATTTATCTGACTTATTTAAAGGACCTTCAAACACATGAAATTTTGGTGGTTCGCTAACAGCACCTATTTTTAAAGGTGGCACCTTGATGGGTAATCTCAGGTCAGCAGAGGCACAGCAAAAACAGGCATTAGTTAAATATCAACAAACTATACAGAAGACTTTTAAAACAGTTGGAGATTCAGCAAAAACAAGTTGAAGCACTTAGAAATTATGCCCATATTGCAAGAATGCGATATGATAATGGTTATACAAGCTATATTGAGGTCTTAGATGCAGAACGAAATCTTTTTAATGCAGAACTTTCAGTAATACAGACAAAGACTGCTTTAATTAAGTCAATTATAGCACTATACAAATCAATGGGAGGTGAGTGGTTTAGTAGTTATGATAAACAAAGACAGGATAATTGATACATTTGCAAGACTTTTAAGAATTAATTCACCTACCTTTCAAGAGCATGAGATTATAGAATACATAAAGGGCGAATTATCTAAACAAGGGTTTCAGGTTTATATACAAGAGTATGGTCAATCAGCAAATCTCATTGCTCGCAAAAAAGGTACTTTATTTGATTGTCCAACTATTATACTAAATGCTCATACAGATACCGTTGAGGATACATCATCTATTGAATTTGAAAATAATGGAATACATTTTAAAAGTACAGGAAAGACCATACTTGGCTCTGATGACAAAAGTGGCATTGCCCAAATAATTGAGGCTGTTAGGGTTATTTCAGAAAACAATATTCCCCATGGAACTATTGAGATTGTCTTTACATCGGCAGAAGAAAAAGGTCTCATTGGTGCAAAGAATCTTGACACAACTTTGATTGAAGGCAAATATGCCCTTGTGCTTGATTGTAGTGGTCCTGTAGGAAACTTAATCATTGCTGCACCAACTCATATTACATACACCATGACCATTATTGGTAAATCTGCCCACGCAGGGATTGAACCTGAAAAAGGCATTAATGCCATAAGGGTTGCCTCTGAGATTATCATGGCAATACCTGATGGCAGGATTGATGAATATAGCACTGCCAATGTAGGTGTTATCAACGGTGGCAGTGCCACAAACATTGTCCCTAAAGAAGTAGTATTAAGGGGTGAGATTAGGAGCCATAATAAAGAAGTAATAAATGGTAATTGGGATTTTTTGACAAGCAAAGCCTATGAAATTACAGATAAATATAAGGCTGGATTAAAGATAGATAAGACCATTGAATATGAAGCCTTTCGCATTAAAGAAGACGAACCTTTTCTTATAACTATCCAAGATGCTTATAAAAGATGTGCTATTAATCCCTGTCTTACGATTACAGGGGGAGGATCAGATGCCAATATATTCAATCAAAATGGAATTAAGGCAATCAATATATCAAATGGTATGCAATCAGTTCATAGTCAGGATGAGTTTATTTTGTTAGAGGATTTAATAAAGGGTGCTGAGGTGGTGCTTGAGGTAATTAGACAAATGAAGGAGTTAAAAGAATGAAAAATCTATGGGCACCGTGGAGGATGGAGTATATTCTCTCTGAAAAACCAAAGGAATGTATTTTTTGCACAAAGCCTAAAGAGACTATTGATAGAGAAAATCTTATACTTTATAGGGGTAAAGATGCCTTTGTGATAATGAATAAATACCCTTACAATAACGGTCATCTAATGGTTGTGCCCTATTTACATACATCATCTTTTGATGGATTAACTAATAAAGAACTCCATGCACTTATGGAGATGACAAGGTTTACCGTTGATTGTCTTAGAAATGCTTTTAAACCAGAGGGT
>DUZI01000222.1 GCA_013349595.1 Nitrospirota bacterium | reverse complement strand
GATTGCATACACCGATGGGGTAACAGAGGCAATGAATGGAAAGAATGAACTATTTGGTAATGATAGATTGTTAAATGTAGTTCAAAGAATATCAAATAGAGATATTCAAACTACCTGTAATGCAATCATGGATGATGTGGTTTTCTTTGCTGATAAGGCACCTCAATCGGATGACATTACTATACTCTGTTTGCAATACAGTGGGGATAATAAAGGGTTATAAGGGCATAAAATGCTCAATTAGCTTGTAAAGTGTGTCTTTGAGGTCTTTTCTCTCCACTATTAAATCAATCATGCCGTGTTGTAGTAGAAACTCTGCCCTTTGAAAATTATCTGGAAGTTGTTGTTTGATAGTCTGTTCAATTACCCTCGGACCAGCAAAGCCAATGAGACTTTTGGGTTCTGCAATTATTATATCACCAAGCATAGCAAAACTTGCTGAAACACCCCCAAAGGTTGGATCAACTAATACAGAGATGTAGAGTATATCGGTCTCTTTTAGTTTTGAGATTGCAGCAGATGCCTTCGCCATTTGCATTAATGAGAACATCCCCTCCTGCATCCTTGCACCACCTGATGAAGCAATTGTAATCAGAGGCTTTTTGTTTGACAAGGCTAATTCTGCAGCCCTTGTAATCTTTTCTCCAACCACTGAACCCATACTTCCACCCATAAAGGAAAAGTCCATTACTGCTATTACAACCTCCCTGTCATTTATTGTAGCAGTGCCATAAACAATGGCATCATTTAAACCAATGGTATCAATACACTCTTTTATCCTTTTTTTGTATGACTTGGTGTCTTCAAAGTTAAGTGGATCAGTGGTAATCATATGTCTGTCAAACTCAGTAAAGGAGTCCTGATCAACAGTATATAATATCCTTTCTTCTGCGACAATCCTGAAATGATAATTACACTTTGGACAAACCTTAAGGTTTTTCTCAATTTCCTTTTTGTAGATTATATCTTTGCAATTATCACATTTAACCCAAAGACCTTCAGGGATTTTTACTTTTTTTTCATGCTTTATCTCTCTTTTCTTTTTAAACCATTCCATTTATGAACTCCTGATTGCCTCCCTTAATTGTTTAAGATAGGGTTTAATTTCTGAGGATTTTTCGTTAAATTTCTTTACTATGGCACTTCCAACAATAACTCCATCTGCAACTTGTGCTATTAAACTTGCCTCTGATGGTCTTGATATACCAAAACCTACTGAAATTGGTAAATCAGTAGCCTTTCTTATAAGCGATAGTTGATTATAAAAAACTGTTGGTAATTTTAGCTCTGAACCAGTAATGCCAACTATAGATACATAATATACAAAGCCATTACAAAGGGAAGTAATCAATTTAATCCTCTCTGGTGTAGAGGTTGGTGCTATCAAAAATATGGTATCAATGTTAAAGTATCTTGCCTTTTCCACAAAGGAAAAAGCCTCCTCTGCAGTCAAATCTGGTATAATCAGACCGTTTACACCTATACTTGATGCCTCTTGTAAGAAGGCATCTTCACCAATCTTGAAGATAGGATTGTAGTAAGTCATAAGGATAACTGGAACTTTTATCTCATCACTGTTTAGTTTAAGAAAAGACAATATTTTCCGTAATGTAACACCCTTTGATAAAGCCCTTTCTGCTGATGCCTGTATTGTTGGTCCGTCTGCAAGGGGGTCAGAAAAAGGAACACCAAGTTCAATCATATCAGCTCCACAGTCTTGTAATATTTTGATTCTTTTTAGAGTTTCTTCAAGGTCATAATCACCAGCCATTATGTATGGAATAAAGGCTTTTTTATTTTGTTTTATAAGTTCAGAAAACTTGCTTTTGATAGATGAATTATAGGTATTGTTCATATAGGTGGATATTATAACAGTTATTTACTATTTTAGTCAGGGAGAATATTTAACCCAAAATCAGCGATAGAACTGAGAACTTAACAAAATCAAGTATGAAGGGTTGGTGAGGAATTTTTATAACGACACCTTATAAAAGAAATCTTGAAAAACTTTAGCAAAAGGCATTGAATTATAAAGAATAAAGCAAAATTAAAATGAAATCGTTGATTATAAAAATTCCGAAACAGCCCTTCCTATCGCTATTTTTGTTTAAAAAGGTGCTTTCACTTCTTCAAAATAAGAAAACTTAAATTTACATAAGGTGATATTCAAGTATAAAAATTACTATCTATCTTTTAACTTTTCCTCTTCTTCTTGCTCAATCTTACATTCAATACACATGTTTGTTACTGGTCTTACTTCAAGTCTCTTAATATCAATTTCTTTTCCACAGGCCTCACATTTTCCATAAGTCCCCTGTTCTATCTTATCAAGGGCATCATCAATCTTTTTTAAAAGTTGTCTTTCCCTCCCTTTAAGTCGTAATGTGAAGTTGACATCAATCTCTACAGAGGCTTGATCACCTATTTCTGTAAGATTATTATTATTTGGCATGGCACTACGGGTATTTTCTGCCTTTGACAGTAATATCTCTTTTTGAGAGATAAGGGCTTTTTTTATCTCTTGAATCTTTTTTTCTCTTTCAGAGAGTGCTGCATCTTTTTTATATTTCATCTCGTCTCTCCATTCTAAATGTTAGATAAAATAACAAAAGTATAAAAAACAGGTCAACTATAAACAGCCTGTTGAAAAACTAACTTTCTGCAAACAAATTTACTCATAAGATTCCACCTGAATCTCAGAAATAAAAAGCAGAATATTCTTGAAAGATTACCTGTAGCAGAACTACTAACCCCTATTTCTTCCACTGCCAATGCTACTGCCTTTGGACTTGTTGCAGTCAGAAGCTTTATCATCCTCTTTATATTCTGTGCAGTTGCCGTCATTAAT
>DUZI01000259.1 GCA_013349595.1 Nitrospirota bacterium | reverse complement strand
GTTCCTAGGGGGGGCTTTGTCATAAGGCATTGTTTTAAATGTATAAATCAAAAATTATAAATAAAATTTGTCGATTATAAAAATCCTGAAACAGCCCTTCCTAAGCGCTATTTTAAGGAAATACTAATTATTTGAAAAATTTATTTTGTTAAATACATAATTAACATTCTATGAAAAGAATTTTAGTCACAGGTGGTGCAGGTTACATTGGAAGCCATGTGGTAAAACATCTGGCAAAAAGAGGTTATGAAGTTCTCACCTTTGATAATCTTTCAACAGGACACAAATGGGCTGTAAAATATAGCAATTTATTTGTTGCTGACCTAAATAATAAAGAGGCAATAAAAAAGTGTATCGTCGATTTCAGACCAAATGCAGTGATACACTTTGCTGCTTCTATTGAAGTAAATGAGAGTGTTCTAAACCCTATTAAATACTATATAAACAACATTTCTAATACAATTAACCTCTTAGAAGTTATGAAAGAAGAGGGAGTGAATAAATTTCTCTTTTCTTCAACAGCTGCTGTTTATGGAAATCCTCTTAAAGTCCCTATTGATGAAGATTCCCCTCTCAATCCTATAAATCCTTATGGTAATTCAAAGAAAATGATTGAGTTAATTCTAAAAGATATTTCTCAAGCGAATAGCGATTTTTGTTATGTGTCTTTGAGATATTTTAATGTTGCTGGTGCAGATAAAGATGGAGAATTAGGGCAGGTGTATGAAAACTCAATTCATCTCATAACAAGGGCTCTTAAAGTGATAAAAGGGTCTATAGACAAATTACAAATTTATGGCACAGATTATGATACTGCTGATGGCACATGTATTAGAGACTATATCCATGTTGATGACCTTGCTGATGCTCATTTAATAGCACTTGATTACTTATTAGATGGAAAGGAGAATAATATATTCAATTGTGGATACGGTCATGGTTATTCAGTAAAAGAAGTTATTGAAACAGTTAAGAAAGTTACAGCATTGCCTTTAAAAGTTGAAGAGACAGGCAGAAGGGCAGGAGATCCTGCAATCTTGATTGCAGATAATAGAAAGATCAAAAAGGTTTTAGGATGGTTGCCAAAATATAACAATCTTGATTACATAATACAAACTGCTTGGGATTGGGAAAAAGGACTAAAAAATTGAAAGAAATCAAAATATCATGAACCATGCAATATTGCTAAGGGCATGAAAAATCACTGACGGAAGTATGTTTCTTGTTTTTACATATAGAAATCCCATTATTATTGAGGGGAAAAATGTTAAAAATGAAAAATAATCACCTAAAATAATAAATCTATGACTATGAGCAATAGAAAATAAAAGACTGCAAATCAATATTTCTTTAATTGAAGTTCCAATATTTTCTAATATAAAACCCCTAAAAAATGCTTCCTCTGGAATTGCAATAAATATGAAGGTTATGAAAACAAACTCAATACTTGGCAGATTAATATCAATTCTTCCTCTAATAATGAATATTGCAGCTATAAAAAATGTTAAAACTACAAATGTTGTAGCAAAACCTAATAAAGCATCTTTAATAGATAATCTAAGGTTTATTCCTTTTTGTATTATCATTGGCAAGAGTAAAAAAAACAGTGGAATCAAGAAAGGACTAAATTTATATAATGTGCAAATGGTATTGAAAAGTATTGCAGTCAAATAGCATATAATTATAATTCTGATGGAAATAGGTCTTTTCATATGTTTCTTATAAAGGTTATCATATAAATGTTAAAATTGTTTAGATAATCATTTCTAAATAAGGAGGCATCGTGAAAATCTTTGAAGGCGAGTTAAATGCACAGGGCTTGAAGTTTGGTATTGTTGTAAGCAGATTTAATGATTTTATAACATCAAAACTACTCGATGGTTCTATAGATGCACTTGTAAGGCATGGTGCAAATAAGGCAGATATTGATGTAATTAAGGTGCCTGGTTCCTTTGAAATTCCCTTAGCTGCAAAAATATTAGCATCAAAGGGCATATATAATGCTATTATATGTCTTGGTGCAGTTATTAGAGGAGCTACCCCGCATTTTGATTATGTTGCAGCTGAAGTATCAAAGGGTATTGCATCAGTATCACTTGAGATGAACGTTCCTGTTGCCTTTGGAGTAGTCACTACAGATACCATAGAGCAAGCAATAGAAAGAGCTGGGACAAAATCAGGAAATAAGGGATGGGATGCTGCCTTAACAGCTATTGAAATGGCAAGATTAATTAATACTCTCTAATATGAAACGAAGGCGAGCCCGAGAATATGCACTTCAATATCTTTACAGGATAGAATTTGTCTCATCAAATCAGAATTTATTGAATGAAAGCTTAGAGACCTTTTGGCAAGAGCAAAAGGAAGACAAATTAGAAGTTAGTTCCTTTGCTGAAAAAATTATAAAAGGAACAATTGAACATCTTGAAAAAATTGATAAGCTCATTGAAACAACAACTTTCAATTGGAGACCTGATCGTATCACAACTATTGACAGAACTATTTTAAGACTTTCCATATATGAACTTCTTGAACACAAGGATACGCCACCTGCTGTAATAATTGATGAAGCATTAGAGATTGCTAAAAAATTTTCTACAGCAGAATCATATTCTTTCATAAATGGTATCCTTGATAAAATTTCTAAAGAAAAGATACGCATTTCTAACTGATTAATAGGTAATAAAAAAATAAATAACCTTCCAAATCAATTTTCTTTAAAACTAAACTTTCAAAATAATCTGAAATATATCATTGATAGAAAAAATTAGTTGTATCCTTTTGCACTATTAGATCTTTTACCAAAAATAGCGATAGGAAGGGCTGTTTCAGAATTTTTATAGTCGACAATTT
>DUZI01000304.1 GCA_013349595.1 Nitrospirota bacterium | reverse complement strand
TTGATATAAGTTCACTTGCCTGCCTTTGTTCAGTAATGGCTGAAGGTTATTTATCCCGATTCCACCTGTCATATATCCAAATCAAACACTTAAAGGTATTTATCAATAATGAGTTCGCGCGTATCTTATTCACTTGAGAAAATAGACTCTACCTGATATTACAATTAAGTGAACATAACTATGTCCTCTTTTAATGCTTTCAAATGACTGTATCCTTTTCGTTATATCCCTCAAGACATCAACCTTTTATTTTAGTCATAAAAAATGAAGATAAAATTTTCACTCTCAACAATGTCTTCCTCTAACTGTTCTTTAAAGTTAAAAACAAATTTTTAAAGCAAAAACTTATTTATATCTTCTGCTGACCTCTTACCCGCGCCCATTGCACTGATTACTGTTGCCGCACCTGTAACTACATCACCGCCTGCCCATATCCTATCAACTGTTGTCTTCCCAGTTATCTGATCTGCAACAACTGTCCCATATTTCGTCCTTTGTAATTCTTCAGCATCGATAAAAATGAGTGGATTAGGGCTTGTTCCAAGCGCAACAATTACTGTATCAATTTCAATATCAAATTCTGAGCCTTTTATCGGGACAGGTCTTCTCCTGCCTGATGAGTCAGGTTCGCCAAGCTCCATCTTTATACATCGCATAGCCTTTACGCATCCCTTTTCATCGCCAAGTATTTCAACTGGATTGGTAAGAAAGTCAAATATTATTCCTTCTTCTTCTGCGTGATGAACCTCTTCAGCCCTTGCAGGGACCTCTTGACGAGACCTGCGATAAACTATATGAACCTCAGTTTTATCGTTATTACTATCAGACAAGATTTTTTGTAGTCTCAAACTACACCTTGCTGCATCCATTGCCACATTACCAGCTCCAATCACAGCAACTTTTTTCCCAAGTTTCACTGGTGTATCATACTCGGGGAATAGATACCCCATCATAAGATTAACCCTTGTCAAAAATTCATTTGCTGACATAACACCGTTTAGATCTACACCAGGTATTTTAAGAAACATTGGTAATCCTGCACCTGAACCTATAAATATGGCATCAAAGTTATCTAATAAGTCTCTGATGCTTAAGGTTCTACCAATTACATAATCAGTCTTGATTTCAATTCCAAGACAATCCATGGCATAATCAATTTCTGCATGAACCACTTTTTTAGGCAATCTAAATTCTGGAATACCATAAACCAATACACCTCCAGCCACATGAAGAGATTCAAAAATAGTTACCTTATGCCCAGCCCTTCCAAGATCAACTGCACAAGTAAGTCCTGCTGGTCCTGAACCAACAACAGCCACTTTTTTGCCTGTTGGTGATGCCTTCTCAAGTGGGCATGTCCTATGTAAAAGTTCATAATCTCCAATAAATCTCTCAAGTCTGCCAATGGCAACAGGCTTTGATTTTTTCCCTAATATACATTTTCCTTCACATTGAGTCTCTTGAGGACAGACCCTACCACATATGGCAGGAAGATTATTTTTTATTTTCATTTCTGAAACAGCAAGAGGTATATTGCCTTCCCTTAATGCCCTTATAAACTCAGGTATCCTGACCCCTACAGGACAACCATGAACACATTGAGGTGTTTTGCATTGAAGGCATCTCTCCGCCTCCATCTTCGCAGTCTTTTCGTCATAACCAAGGGCAACCTCATCAAAGTTGTTTATTCTTAAATTACTATCTTGAACAGGCATCTTTTGCCGTGGGATTGCCATCCGTTCCTTTGGTGTTAGTTTTGCCATTTTCATCCCTCCCTCTCTGTAGTAATTTTATCAAGATTACAGCTATGACTTTTAAATCTATCAAAGGCTATCTTTTCTTCATCTCTGTAATATTGAAGCCTTCCTAATAGTCCATCCCATTCAATAGAATGCCCATCAAATTCAGGTCCATCAACACAAACAAATTGGGCGCCTTCTTTTAAAGGTACTCTACAACCTCCACACATACCTGTCCCATCAATCATGATAGTGTTCAAACTTACTATTGTTGGAACCTTAAAAGGTTCTGTAGTAAGTGCTACAAACTTCATCATCACAGCAGGTCCAATTGCCCATACCTTTGAAATCTCTTTTTGACTGTTTAATATGTCTTTAAGGGGTTCTGTAACAAGGGATTTTCTGCCAATTGAGCCATCATCAGTGCATATAATCAATTCACTTGATACAGCCTTCATATTGTCCACCCAAAAGAGCAAATCCTTATTTCTCGCACCAATTATTGAGATAACCTCATTACCTGCCTCTTTAAGAGATCTCGCAATAGGATAGATAGGCGCAATACCAACACCTCCACCAATACATATTACAGTGCCATAGTTCTTGACTTCAGTTGGGTGACCGAGGGGACCTACAAAGGTATCTACTTTATCTCCCACTTTTAAACTGCCAAGATGCATTGTTGACTTGCCTACTTCTTGAAAAATTATTGTAATTGTCCCCTTCTCTCTATCATAATCTGCAATAGTTAGTGGTATTCTCTCTCCTTTTTCGTCAATCTTTACAATTACAAACTGTCCTGCTTTTGCCTTTAGTGCAACATGTGGGGCATCAATTACCATTATCTTTGTAACATCACTAAAGGCCTCTTTTTCTAATATTTTGTAACCTGTTTTTTTTTCCATATGACACCTTCCTTTTTAAAAAAATTTAAAAACATCTAAAATTTATTTGATTCCCCTTGATTAATTGCTTGACCATAATTAGAAAAAGCTATTGTGTTTTTATTCTTCCTAACTCTTCTGCCCTTTGGACTGCACATTTTAAAGTATCATTGATAACTCTTTCAATATCCCTTTCTTTCAACTTTTGTAATCCCGCATAAGTAGTGCCATTTGGGGATGTGACCATTTC
>DUZI01000250.1 GCA_013349595.1 Nitrospirota bacterium | reverse complement strand
TCCTTAAAATAGCGCTTAGGAAGGGCTGTTTCAGGATTTTTATAATCGACAAATTTTATTTATAATTTTTGATTTATACATTTAAAACAATGCCTTATGACAAAGCCCCCTTAGGAGCTTTTTTTTATAAGGTGTCGTATAAAAATCCTTCACCAGCCCTTCCTATCTTACTAGCTGATTTTATTAAGCTTTTTAGTTCTATCGCCGATTTTGGGAGTCTTTTTTTTTACTCAATGTTAATTATATAATATTCAACAAAATGAGTTTAACTCATACATAGGTATTTATAATTATTTACAACAGAGGAGGTTTTTTTATGGTTAAATCTTTTGTTTTGACGATGATAGTATTTATGTTTTCTTTGATAACAACATCAGCACTGGCTAATACCCTCGAGAAAGGTATTAGTGAGTATCGTGCAGAAAATTACGAAGAGGCCCTAGTTATCTTTAAAGAAATATTAAAAAAAGAGCCCAACAACACGACTGGTCAATACTATGTTGGTTTGATTTACAAGCAGATTGGAAATTATGAAGAGTCTATTAAATATTATCTCTCATCTGCTCAAGGCTCTCCTTCAATAAAAGATGCTTATATAGAACTAATAGAGATGTATCTAAATTTGAATAAACTTCAGGAGGCAAAAAAGTGGATTACAAAATCTGAGAATGAAAATATTAAGCCTGCTTATATTGCCTTTTTGAAGGGTCTTGTTCTCTCAAAAGAAGGCAAAAATGAGGAGGCAATTGCCTCTTTTTTAAAATCGAAAGGACTGGATAAATCTTTAGAGCAAGTTGCAAGTTTTCAAATTGCGATGATTTACGCCAAAACAAAAAATATTGAAAGATTAAAAGAGAGCTTAAAAGCAATCGTGGCTATTAATCCCAATACTGATTTGGCTAATTTTGCAAAGGAATATGAGGATGCCCTAAATCGTAATCTTAAAGCTTATAAGTCATGGCATTTAAATGCTGGGCTTGGTTATATATATGATGACAATGTAATTGCTGCACCTTCTTCATCAATACCTGATGTAATTGTATCCGATCAAAAAGACAGCAGCATTAGCACAACTTTTAGTGTCAACTATACACCTCTTATAGCCTCTCCTTACTACTTCACTGCCCAATATAATATTTATGCCAATACTTATTTTAAATTAAGCGAATATAATACGATTACAAATAGTTTGACACTCACGCCAGGGATGAATTTTATAAAATCAATTGCAACAATACCAGTTTCCTATACCTATCAGTTTTTTAATGGCAAAAAATACATGGGGTTATTGACCATAAGGCCAACTTATGGATTAATGCTAATAGACAAGTTAATGGGACAGTTGACAGTTGGTTATGGATGGAGAGATATGCTTCAGGCACCTTCTTTTAAGGATGAAGATAGAGATGCAGACATCATAAATGGTTCTTTAGGTCTATATTATTTCATCAGAGACAACAGAGGTTTTATTAACGCAAGATATGAACGTGCTTATGAAAATGCCAAAGGCGTGAACTGGAAAAATAAGGGAGACCGCTTTAGTCTTGGGCTTTTTTATCCAATTTATGAAAATCTAATTTTAAATATAGGAGGCGATGTATATTTACAAAAGTATAAAAATGTTCACAGTGTATTCAATATCAAAAGGGATGACAAAATCTACTCAGGTTCAATTCTGCTGTCATGGGAGGCAATAAAGGACTTACAGGTTAATTTGCAATATGCTCATACAAAGGCTAATTCTAACATACCTGTATATGATTACAAGAGAAATGTATACAATTTAGCAATACAGTATAACTTTTAGGAGGTACCTATGAAATCGAAGATTAGATATTGTAATACTTATTTCAAGGAAGTCATCCTCATAGGATTATTTTTTGCCATCTTTATCTTCCCTCTTACTGCAGAATCGGCGGTTGGCAAATTTACTCATATTGAGGGTGTTGTAGAACTTCTCAAGGGGGGGCAATTACCATCAGTTGTTGCAAAGGTTGGTGACAGAATTGATCAAAAAGACCTTGTGAGGACAAAGACAAATGCTAAGGCAGAGATAACCTTTAACAATGGTAATGTCTTAAGGGTTGCACAGGCAAGTAGGGTTAGCATAAGCGAGTACATTGCCGGTGCTGACACTAATAAGGCAACAATTAATATCCAAAAGGGTAGAGTACAGGCAATAGTTACTGAAAAGGTAACGAAAATGATTGAGCAATCGATTAAGGACAATAATTTTGAAATTCGCACACCTACGGCAATAGCAGGAGTCAGGGGAACAGATTATATAGTATCTACCTCAAGTCCTACAGTGGTATTAACGATCAGTGGTAAAGTAAATGTGTGTAACCCAAAATTTCCAGACCAGTGCGTCTTGGTTCCTGCAGGTTATTTAACTACCATCCCTGTGGATAGGCCACCTTTTCAACCAAGACAGGCTTCACAGTCAGAAATAAAGTCACAAATAAAAGAGACCACACCAAGTGAAAGGACACAAGATAAACCTGTTTCATCAGAAACTAAACCAACAGAATCAAGAACAGCAAAGGATGAAACCTCTACTCAGTCAAATACGGCACAAGCACCAGCCGTTAGCACTGTAATACCAACAACTACTGTTGATAGAGGTTCACCAATTATTTTTGCATCAACAGCAGATATTAAGAATATATCAACCCAAATCCCCGAGCCACCACCAATTACCGAGACAAATCCAACAATAGAACCAACACCAACTCCTAAACCAACACCAACGCCTACACCAATGCCTACGCCTACACCAACGCCTACACCAACACCAACACCTACACCTACACCTACGCCAACACCAACACCTACACCTACACCTACGCCAACACCAACACCTACACCTACACC
>DUZI01000197.1 GCA_013349595.1 Nitrospirota bacterium | reverse complement strand
CACCAAATCTCGTATTCTTGCTATTTGTTCTAGCAACGACTCCATCAAGCATATCAAAGACTCCACCAATCAAAACTAATAGTCCCCCAATTAACATATTAAATGGAATAACAGTAGCTGCTACGATAGTTACAAAGAGTCCTGCAATGGTTAGTGTATTAGGGCTTAGTGTTATTTTTTTTGCAAAAGGTTCAAGTTGCTTATCAAAGATATGTCCTAATTTTGCACCTATCAACTTTATCTTTCCCTTTTATTTGCTATAAAGTCTTCAACCATCTTTCGAGCCTCTTCATCGGTAAACTGTATTGGTGGATGTTTCATAAAATATGCAGAAGGTGATAGCAAAGGACCACCAATCTTTCTATCAATAGCTAATTTACAACACCTAATTGCGTCTATAACCACACCTGCACTATTAGGTGAATCCTCAACAGAAAGCCTTAATTCAAGGTGCATGGGGACATTGCCAAATCCTCTTCCTTCCATCCTTAAAAAACAAACTTTATTGTCATTCATCCAAGGCACATAGTCAGATGGTCCAATATGTATATTATCATCAGTAATCTCATGATTTATCTGCGATCTCACTGCTTCAGTCTTAGAAACTTTCTTTGATTTTAGGCGACTATGATTAAGCATATTAAGAAAGTCAGTGTTGCCTCCTACATTGAGCTGATAGGTATGTTCAATTTTTATTCCTCTATCCATGAATAGCTTTGTAAGCCATCTATGGATAATAGTTGCCCCAATCTGTGCCTTTATGTCATCACCAATGATAGGTATTCTTTTTTCATTAAATCTATTAGCCCAATCAGGATTAGACGCAACAAAAACAGGTATGCAGTTTATAAATCCAATACCTGCTTTCAGGCAACAGTCGGCGTAAAATTTTGTAGCTATTTCAGAACCAACAGGTAAATAGTTTAGCAACATATGGGCTTTGCTTTCTTTTAATATCTCTACTACATTTACAGGTTTCTCATTTGAAAGCACAAATCTTCTATCCTCGTGATAATCAGACATGTGAGGAGAAACCCCATCATGCACTTCTCCCATTCTAACGATCACAGAACTATCAGTTAAATGTGGGTAAAATGTAAGTGTGCAATTAGGCTTGGCAAATAGAGCCTCATTTAAAGGTTTGTTTACTTTTCTTTCATCTATGTCAAAGGCACACACTACCTCAATGTCAGAGGGTAAATAACCACCCAAATCAAAGTGCATAAGCCCATTACTATTTTCCCTCCCTTTTTCTTTAATAGCCTTATAATATTCAATACCTTGAATCAGAGAACTTGCACAATTGCCAAGACCTGCAATGGCAATCCTTATTTTTCCCATCACAAATTACCTTTCTGACTTATTATATTTAGAAATCTCAATCTCAAGGAGACCATCTTTGAGTTTAGCATTTATTATATTTTTCTCTATTGGCTGAGGAAATCTGAAGGTCCTTCTAAATAGCCCAAAACTCCTTTCTATCTGATAATAACTAATGGCTTCATTTTTTGTTGTCCTTTCCCCTTTTAATTTCAAAAAGGCGCCTTCTACTTCAATCATGATATCGTCTTCTACAAGGCCTGGCAACTCTGCTATTAGATAATACTTGTCGGAGGTCTCAAATAAATCACAAGGAGGCATTCCTGTCATGCCTTCATAGTT
Organism: Nitrospirota bacterium; assembly: GCA_013349595.1. Lineage (GTDB taxonomy): Bacteria > Nitrospirota > Thermodesulfovibrionia > Thermodesulfovibrionales > Dissulfurispiraceae > DUZI01. Next base: position 1,214 of record DUZI01000197.1, on the reverse strand, counting down.
ATTTGATATCTTAAAAAGGCTACTTATCTGTTTATTTAAAAAATATATATTTTTTAGTGATAACATTTTTCCATTTAATTATAATTTTTTTGATAGTTTTATAAATTAACTAACAGTGTAATGTCAAGCATAAAACCTTAAAATAGCGATAGTAAGGGCTGTTTCAGGATTTTTATAATCGACAAATTTTATTTATAATTTTGATTATTTATACATTTAAAACAATGCCTTATGACAAAGCCCTAGGAACTTTTTTTATAAGGTGTCGTATAAAAATTCCACACCAGCCCTTACTATCTTACTTGCTGTTTTTACTAAGCTTTTTAGTTCTATCGCTGATTTTGGGATAAAAAATGAATAAAGACAAAACTATAATAACTAAAGTATACTGTTATTTACCCTCTCGGTTTAGCAATTATCTCTAATACCTTGAGTTCTAAAAACCTTTTTGATGCAGAAGATTTTATTAATGTAACCGTATCTGCCCCCTTGCCAGTTCCAGCCACAGCAAGTATCTCCTCCCCTTCTGGGATAAGTCCTGCATCAACAGCCATCATTACAATTTCACAACAGACCTTTACGCCCTCACAAAAACGACGAAGAGAGTTAGCTACTATTAGGGTCGGATAAAGGCCATGAAATTTTGTGGCAAAGGCTGTCTCTAAGCTATGTGTTATCATAGTCCCTGTAAATACTTTAAAACCAAGATTTTCAATCTCCTTTCTTGAATCCTCATTAAACTCAACTACATTAGGGGATTTAAAGTTTGCACAGTGGGTCACAATAACGAGATTAACATCTTGCTTTTTTAAGTTTCTGGCAAACAGAAGCCCTGTGTCCCCTTCAGTAGAGGCTACAACAAGATGCCTATAACCATAATCTCTTATTGAATCTTTTACAATATTTAAACAAGCATCAGTATTTTCCCGTCCAGGTCTTGCAAAATATAGGGTCTTTTTTACAATCACCTTTTTTTTCACCTCCTTCTTATAACGAGATCCAGCGATAAGGATAAGTCTTTTTCGTTCAGGAGCTAGGTTTTGACAGTTCTAATGCCCCTTTCGCTACAGCTGTAAAACTCAACTACCACCCCAAAAGTCTTGCGACTTTTTGGGGACCCCGTTTCTTCGGGTTCAAACACTTGCGGCTGTTTAACGCTACAGTCGCAAAGAACTGTTGCCAAAACATCGCTATTCACTTCAGAGCCCCATCCT
>DUZI01000153.1 GCA_013349595.1 Nitrospirota bacterium | reverse complement strand
TAGGAAGGGCTGTTTCAGGATTTTTATAATCGACAAATTTTATTTATAATTTTTGATTTATACATTTAAAACAATGCCTTATGACAAAGCCCAAGGAACTTTTTTTATAAGGTGTCGTATAAAAATCCTTCACCAGCCCTTCCTATCTTATTTGCTACTTTTTAGTTTTATCGTTGATTCTGGGAATAAAAAATGAAATCGTTGATTTTAAAAATTCCACACCAGCCCTTCCTAATCGCTATTTTTGGGAGAATAAGTAAGAAATAAGTGACATCATATCAAAGAGAGATAAGGGAAAATTTATTTGGGATGTAATGGTTCTGAAATGTAAATAATCTTGCCCATATCCTTTACATCATAACCACCCATAGAAAGAATATGGTGTTTAAAATCCTTGTCATTTAATATAATCTCTAGAAGGGATTTAATACTATCAAGTTCGAGGTATTCATAAGGTATTGCCAAGTCATATCTTTCGTTGGCAACAGGGACAAAATCAAGATCAAGTGCAACGGCAGAAGAGTATATAGCAAGCCCTGTGTCGGCAACACCCGTTAGCACCGCTGATGCTACAGCCATATGGGTATATTCTTCTCTTTGATAGCCCTTAATTTTGTTACTATCAATATTTAAATCTTTCAAATATTTATCAAGTAAAAGCCTTGTCCCTGAACCAGCCTGCCTATTGATATACACTATGTCCTCTCTTGTCAAATCGTGAAAGTCCTTTATCTTCTTTGGATTACCCTTAGGTACGATGAGGCCCTGTTCACGATAGACAAGATTAATGAGGGCAATCTTTTTATCAGGTAAGATTTTATCAATAAAGGAAATGTTGTAATCTCCTGTAATCTCATCTAAGAGATGACATCCTGCCATGTGAGCTTCTGCCCTTTTAATGGCGACAAGCCCGCCCATTGAACCTACATGTGCCGATGAAAGGGAGTATCGTGGATATCTTTTCTTTAAAAAATTGGCTAATAAATCAAGTGAATTATCATGACTTCCAATACAAAGTATCGTGTCATCTAATTCCCCTATACCTTTTATGAGGTTTACAGTAACCTCTATCCCGCCAGGATAACCTTCTGAATTAGAAGGAATCTTGACAATACCATCTGCCCTAACAATTGACATTATAAGCCCTGCCCCCCTACCAAGTGGCGTAGTGATAGTCTTTTCCCCAACCTTACCTACCTTAACCCTTATAAATTCATCTACCCCCATTTGAGAAGGTACAGGCCTTGATAATAAAGCCTTTATCTCGCCATAACTTGAAGTCTTTAAGCCAAGATATAATTCAATAAGAGGTATGACAAAGAGATTCATACAAAGATAAGCAGATACAGGATAACCTGGTATTCCTAAAACAAGCTTATTTTTCACCAATCCTGCAATAAATGGCTTGCCCGGCTTTATGGCTACACCATTAATTATTAACTCACCTATCTCACTGATAGCCTTTGCAGTATAGTCTTCTGAACCCTTACCAGAGCCTGCAAGCACTAGCACTATATCTGCCTTTACTATTTCTCTTAAAATGGTATCTTTAATCAACTCAATATCATCTTTAGTGATTGCTGTCCTTTTAACTGTTGCACCTACATCTTCAAGTATATTTTTGATAAACACTGAATTATATTCTATGATCTCTGGTGCCTTCGGTGGGCGAAGTCTTATTTCTTCAGGTTCTATAATCTCTGTGCCTGTTGGGATTATTGATACAACAGGCTTTTTTCTGACTTCTAACTCAAGGACACCACTTGCAATCATTGCAGACATATCAATAGGAGTTATCTTATGATTTTCTGGGGCAATCAATTCAGTAGCTACAATATCCTCACCCACTACCCTTACATGCTGATAAGGTGATACAGCCTTATAAATCTCTATGCTTTCATCAACAACATTTACATCTTCAATCATAATAACAGCATCAAAACCCTCAGGCAGAGGATCCCCCGTGTCAACATATATTGCCTCACTTCCAATCTTGAGACGAACAGGTTGTCTTTCTGTAGCCTTTAAAGTATCTACAAATCTAACTGCATAGCCATCCATTGCAGAGGAATGATAGGCAGGTGATGAATACAAGGCAAATACTGCCTTTGCAGTTACCCTGTTTTTAGAATCTATGGTATTGATTACCTCTGAGCTAATAGGCACTGTGCTAACTGCCTTTACTAACTCAATTAATTTACGCAAAGCATCTTCAGAGGTAAGTATTCGATGAAAAATCTGTTTCATCTTTTTTTAATTCTCGTAAATCCTTTTAATCTCTTGTCTTTCTGTGGGGATTATATAAGTGATGGAAAAAAGAAAGCGATAATCAGGTTTTCTATCTTTTATGTCAAAACCTGCACCAATCGTAGTAAATACATTTTCAATTGCCTCCTGTCTGAAACCAAGCCTCCATTCAAGCAAGTCAAGGCGATTGATATAATAGTTTTTCCTCCCTATTAATTCAGCCAAGACCTTTGAACTGTGTGTTACTGCAAGCTCAGCCCCGAGATTTAATAAATACTCACGATTTAACCCTGATTTAAAGGGTTGATAGAATAATAGATTGGCATGTCCTTTAAAGGGTCCAATCTTCTTTGATACGATAAGCCCACCTCCTATCCTGCCATTGGTAGAAAAATCACTCCTCCCTAATCCAGGGGAAAGTGCAATTATATAAGCAAATGAGGGATTAAGCCTCCCTTCTTCAATAAGCCTGTGTTTGAAACCAATATTTAGATCTTCAAAACCGTAAATATCCTGTTCATACTTAAAAAAGTAAGGCATGTTAAGATGAATCTCCTTATTATCACTAATTCCATAAGCACCTTGAAGGGTGAGCCTATAAAAGTCAGGTGCCTTTGACCTTTCAAGGTTTATTG
>DUZI01000166.1 GCA_013349595.1 Nitrospirota bacterium | reverse complement strand
CAGAAGGCTGAGTCCGAAGGCATCAATATTACTGTAAAAATGAGATATGGAGACCCTGAAGAGGAAGTATTGAGTGAGATGAAAGAATTTCATTACGATATTGTCATTATGGGCGGTAAATTATTAAAAGGTTGGAAAGAACGTTTTGAGTCTTTTAATCTATCTGAACGTGTTTTAAAAAAATCACCCCTGCCAGTTTTAATTGTCAGACAATCCTGATTTTTATCAAGAACTGCATTTAAAGCACTAAAACCCAAAATTGGCGATAGAACTAAAAAGCTTAATAAAATCAGCAAGTAAGATAGGAAGGGCTGGTGAAGGATTTTTATACGACACCTTATAAAAAAAGTTCCTAAGGGGGCTTTGTCATAAGGCATTGTTTTAAATGTATAAATCATCAAAAATTATAAATAAAATTTGTCGATTATAAAAATCCTGAAACAGCCCTTCCTAAGCGCTATTTTAAGGTCTCACTTATATGCAAGAAAGCCTTTGCAAAAAGATTTGCCAAAAATTAATTTTGTGGCGGGTCTTTACTTTTGATACTTCTTATCCATCTTTCAATAATCTGCTTATTGTTTAGTAATGCATGCCGAACTGACCAAAAGATTCCTTTAAAAAATAGACGGTGTTGAGCTGCCTGTTAGCTCTTAGCAGTTTTTTAATACCATATGTCCATCCAATCTGAGATTGTCCTTGCTAAACAACAATTCTACCCCTTGATGAACAAGCAGTCTTTGCCATAAAAACTGCCATATCCCATCTTGTCAACCCCTTCACTAACTGCCTCATGACGAGAAACTTGTCAAGAAAACCGCTGCCTAATTTTAAGTGTAAACTTTTTAAAAGCCTTTTACATGTCCATTACCGTATATTCGCAGCCTTTTTCTGTCCAAGCCACTCATAAAATATATCAAGTCTCTCCTCTGATCAATCCGCTCCGCCATACCAGATAGGCCATCTCCTATGTAAATCGCTCACCACTATCCTTATAAGATATGCACTTTCTGTAAAGATACCTCGTCTTCATGCTGCTGCAATAGAATTACACTATAGTTGTTTCTGTATGTATTCCTTGTCCAGATTCTTCTCACCGTATGCTAAGCCAATTTGCCACTTCCTGAATGGTCATCCTTCAATTATTTTATTACAGGGAGTCTTGATAAGGATTCTTTTATAAGCTCTTCTGGGTATTCGTAATCAACAAGTTTTTTATAATGATAATCATCATAGGCAGTAAGGTCTAAATAGCCATGACCACTAAGGTTAAAAAGTATGGTCTTTGCCTTTCCTTCTTCTTTACAAAGTAGTGCCTCATCTATTGCCGCCTTTATAGCATGTGAGGACTCTGGTGCAGGGATTATTGCCTCAGATTTAGCAAAAATCATGGCTGATTCAAAACAGGTGAGTTGTTTATATGCCCTTGCCTCAATGATTTTGTCATGATATAACTGGGATACAAGAGAGGAATCCCCATGATAGCGTAACCCCCCTGCATGAATACCAGGAGGCATAAAATCATGCCCCAGTGTGTACATCATCAAGAGAGGAGTTAACCCTGCTGTATCTCCAAAGTCATAACGGAACTGTCCCTTTGTCAATGTTGGACATGAGGCAGGCTCTACCGCAATAGCCCTTAGTTGTTTCCCACTGAATTTATCATAAATAAATGGAAAGGCAATGCCTCCAAAATTGCTCCCACCCCCACAACAACCAATAACAATATCTGGATAATCCCCCACAAGCTCAAGTTGTTTTTTTGCCTCAAGACCTATAATTGTTTGATGTAGTAATACATGATTCAACACAGAGCCAAGTGCATAGTTTGTATCACTATGAGTTGCTGCATCTTCCACTGCCTCAGATATTGCAAGTCCAAGGCTTCCTGGCATGTCAGGCATCATCTCAAGGGCTTTTCTCCCTGAATTAGTCTTGTTTGAGGGGCTCGGATAGACCTCCCCTCCCCAAGTCTCAATTGCAATCCTTCTGTATGGCTTTTGGTCATAACTCACCCTAACCATATAAACAGTCACTTTTAATCCAAACATTGCACCTGCAAGAGCCATTGATGAACCCCATTGTCCAGCACCTGTCTCTGTGGCTATTCTTTTAATGCCTGCCTTTTTATTATAGTAAGCTTGTGGTACTGCAGTGTTAGGTTTATGGCTTCCTGCAGGGCTTATCCCTTCGTATTTGTAATATATTTTTGCAGGTGTATTTAGAACCTTTTCAAGCCTTTTAGCCCTAAATAGTGGTGAAGGTCTCCATAATGAATAAATCTCTAAGACTTCCTCAGGTATGTCAATCCATCTTTGAGAGGATACCTCCTGTTCTATTAAGGCCATGGGAAATATTAAACTAAGGTCTTCTGGCATTATAGGTTTGTGTGTACCAGGGTGTAATGGTGGTTTTGGTAGATTTGGCATGTCTGCTAATATGTTATACCACTGTCTTGGAATGTCCTTTTCTGAAAGAATTATCTTTGTGTCTGTGCTCATAAAAAAACCTCCTTGATTATGATTAATAGGACTGTTATATTAACAGAAAGGCTCTATCTTTTGTAAATTAATCAGCACACCCAAAATCAGCAATAGAACTAAAAAGCTTAGTAAAATCAGCAACTTAAGATAGGAGGGGCTGGTGTGGAATTTTTATACGACACCTTATAAAAAGGCTTTGTCATAAGGCATTGCATTATAATGAATAAAGTAAAATTAAATAAAATCTGTCGATTATAAAAAACCTGAAACAGCCCTTCTTAAGCGCTATTTTAAGGAGCACAGAAAAACCTAACTACAATGCCTCCATTGTGGCGAGGCTTTCTATATGAAAAGTCTGGGGGAAAAAGTCTATTAGCCTTATAGATTCAATATGATAAAATTTCTTT
>DUZI01000176.1 GCA_013349595.1 Nitrospirota bacterium | reverse complement strand
TATAAAAAAAGTTCCTAGGGCTTTGTCATAAGGCATTGTTTTAAATGTATAAATCAAAATTATAAATAAAATTTGTCGATTATAAAAATCCTGAAACAGCCCTTCCTAAGCGCTATTTTAAGGAAAAATTGACAAAAATATTCAGTTTGTTAAAGAATACTTTGACAATGTATGCAATTCTGAGATTACCACTGGTTATTTTTTTTATCGTTCCTTTTCTTTTCATTCCTATTCATACAAGTGCAGGCACATCAGAGCACTTTTTAAGTAATGGTATGAAAGTCATTCTGATTAAAGACCCTAAAAGTCTTGTTTCGTCTTTTCAAATTTGGTATAAAGTTGGTTCAAAGGATGAGCCAGCAGGCAAGACAGGCATCAGCCATCTGCTTGAACACATGATGTTTAAAGGCACAGAAAAATACGGTTCAAAGGAGTTTTCTAATCTCGTTCAAAGAAATGGTGGTATTGACAATGCCTTTACTACCAAAGATTACACCATGTATTTTCAAAATCTACCATTTGATAAAATACACATTTCCATTGAGCTTGAGGCAGATAGGATGCAAAACCTCTTACTTGACCCGAAGGAGGTAATCTCAGAAAGGTCGGTAGTTATGGAAGAGAGGAGACTAAGATATGACGATGATCCACAGAATTTGCTCTTTGAAGAAACTGTTGCAGTTGCATTAAAGGCACAAAGTTATCGTCACCCAATAATAGGTTGGATGTCTGATATTGCTTCTATCGATAGAGAAGACCTTTTAAAACACTACAAAACCTACTATTCACCAGATAACAGCTTTATTATCCTGTCAGGAAATTTTGACAAGGGATACATCCTTAATGAGCTTGAGCGACATTTTGGCAATATAAAACCTAATAAAAATAAAATAAAAAGGATACAGACTATAGAACCACCTCAGAATGGTGAGAGGAGGGTTTTATTAAAAAAGGAGGCAGAACTCCCTTATGTTTTAATCACCTATCATGTGCCAAGCTTTCCACATAAAGATTCCTATGCCCTTGAAGTCCTTTCCACTATCTTGTCTTCAGGGAAAAGCTCACGACTCTATAAATCCTTGGTCTATGATACAAGGACAGCTTTAAATGTGTTTGCCTCTTATAGTGGATTTTACAAACAACCGTTCCTGTTTATATTAGGTGGCACTGCCTCTTTAGGAAAGACTGCTACAGAATTAGAAAAGTCCCTATTAAATGAAATTGAAAAACTCAAGACAGAGCAAATCAGCCCTTTTGAATTACAAAAGGCAGTAAATCAGATTGAGTCATCTTTTATTTTTGCACAAGATTCTGCACATGCAAGGGGTCTTTATACAGGCATCTTTGAAATGCTTGGAGGTTGGCAAATGAGAGACAAATATCTTGATGGTATAAGGTCAGTTACGGCAGAAGACATTAAAGCGGTAACTAATAAATATTTTTCTGAGGACTCAAGGACAGTTGGGCACCTTATCCCCATTAAAAAGGAAAGATGAAAAAAGTTATAAGTCTTTCTATTCTATTTGTTATAACACTTGTCTTTAATGCAAGTGCCTTTGAATTTACAGAAAGGGTTAATCCTAATGGTCTAACTATATTACATCTAAACAGGCAAAATATCCCAGCAGTGGCAATAACGCTTTTGATAGATGCCTCGCCTTTTAATGAGCCAAAAGACAAGGCAGGACTTGCCCACATAACAGGGAAGATGCTCCTTGAAGGCACCTTAAAAAGGTCATCAAGGCAAATCAATGAAGAAATAGATTACATTGGTGCAAGTCTCTCTGTAAATACTAATCACGATTATACAACCCTTTCCCTTACGGTATTAAAGAAAGACCTAGAAAAAGCCTTTGATATACTATCAGATGTCCTTATAAATCCAACCTTTGATGAAAAAGAGATTGAAAAGAGAAAGACCCTAACAATTGGCTCTTTAAGACAGAGGGAAGAAGAACCCTCATATGTTGCAAAAAAGGAATTTATAAAGAAAATCTTTAGCGATCATCCCTATGGAAGACAGGTTAGTGGATCAGAAGATACGATCAAAGCTATAACGAGAGGAGACATCCTATCTTTTTATAAAGACAGGTTTAGACCAAAGTTTTCGATCCTGTCAGTGGCTGGAGATATAACACTCGATGAGCTGCAAAAGTTATTAGATAAACACTTAAATAAATGGACTAATAGAGATGATAAAAATGAAACAAAAGGTAATGAGTTTAAAATAAAAAAGCAACTCAAGAGAGAGATTGTCATTTTAAATCGTCAACTTACACAGGCTAATATCATTTTTGGTCATTTGGGTGTTAAGAGGGATAATCCAGATTTTTATGCCCTGACAGTGATGAACTATATATTAGGTGGAGGAGGGTTTGCCTCAAGGCTTATGAAATCTGTAAGAGATGACTTAGGACTTACCTATGGTATAAGCAGTTATTTTTCTTTGAGTAAAGATATAGGTTCTTTCAATATAGAGGTTCAAACAAAAAATGAATCAACAAAAGAAGTGGTTAATGAAATCAAAAGACAGATTGACCTCTTACAGAAAGAATATGTCTCTGAACAAGAGTTAAGGGATGCAAAATCTTTTTTGATAGGTAGTTTTCCAAGGAGGCTTGAGACAAATATAAAGATTGCTGATTTTCTTGCTTTGATTTATTTTTATAAACTCGGCAAAGACTACATCAAAAAATACCCTGATTATATTAACTCTGTAACCCTTGAAGATATTAAGAGGGTTGCACAAAAATATCTCACCAGTCAAAACTACACCCTTGTCATCACTGGAAGGCAAGACCTAATATCTTCCAAAGAAATGGAAGGCAACTAATTTGTCAACAATCTCCTCAGGCATAAAGGCACTTGATTCTTATTTAGATGGCTTTTA
>DUZI01000138.1 GCA_013349595.1 Nitrospirota bacterium | reverse complement strand
TATAAAAATGAGAAAAAACACAACAATAAAAAAGTTCATTAATAGTATTGTCATGTATCTACCAGCCATTTTATCAGGTGTACTACTTGGACTATCCTTTCCTAAGGCAGATTTATCTTTCCTTGCCTGGTTTTCATTAGTCCCGCTCCTTATATTTTTACATGACAAAGATAAAAAGACATCCTTTGTTTCCGGGTTTATAACAGGCATTTTTTACTTTTTCATCACTATCTATTGGATATATCATTCTATTAATCAATACGGTAATATTTCTCTATTTTTAAGCTTACTTCTCGTTTTGTTATTATCATGTTATCTATCGTTATACATAGGATTATTTGCCTTAATTTATTCACACCAAACTAAGAGAACAACCATACCTTCTATGATTATTGCCCCACTTTTTTGGTGTAGTCTTGAGTATTTAAGGGGATGTTTATTTACAGGTTTTCCCTGGTCAAGTCTCGGTTACAGCCAATATAACTTCTTGACACTTATTCAAGTTTCTGATATTATTGGCGTTTATGGCATATCTTTTTTAGTGGTATCAGTAAATGGAGTTATTACGGATGCCTTCTTATATAAACAAAGAAAAGAAGAACGACCATTGATGCAAGTCTATCCGACATTTTTCAGTCTCTCCATAATAATAATGATGTTTTTATTCGTCATTATTTATGGTTTTATCAAAATCAATTCACCTACTGGGGATCAAACATCTAAGATTGCCATAATACAAGGCAATATAGAGCAGGATAAAAAATGGGACTTTCAATATCAAACCTTTGTAATGGATACTTACAAAGAACTTACTATGCAGGCAGTTAAGGACAATCCAGACTTGATAATTTGGCCTGAGACTGCCTTACCTTTTTATTATGATAAAGACAAATTTTTAACTGAGGATTTTATTAATTTTCAGCGACAAACTAACAGCTATCTCTTAACAGGATCAATGATTATCAAGAAAGATAAAGTAGATAAGAAAAAATCGATTTATACAAATAGTGCCTTGTTGTTTGATAAAAATGCTAAAATTTCATACATTTATGACAAGATTCATCTTGTTCCTTTTGGTGAATATGTTCCTCTTCGAAATATTTTGTTTTTTTTAAAAAAACTGACCTATGGTATTTCAGATTACACTGCAGGAGATAGTTATATTAAGGCTATTACACCTTTTGGTAGTTTTGGCACGGTAATATGCTATGAGATTATATTCCCTGACTTAGTTAGAAAGTTTTTTTATAAAGATAGTGCTGACTTTCTTGTTAATATAACAAACGACGCTTGGTTTGGGATAACAAGTGGACCTTATCAGCACTTTAACATGGCAATTTTTAGAGCCATTGAAAACAGAAAACCAGTGATTAGGGTTGCTAATACAGGTATATCTGGTTTTATTGACAGCAAGGGAAGGGTTTTATCACGTACTTATTTATTTGAAAAAACCTATGTTACTTATAATATTGAAAAAGACAACACAAAAACATTTTATACGAAAAATGGTGATTTATTTATATATTTTGCAACTGTAACATCAATAATCTTATTATTAAGAAAGATAAAAATAGGAGGGCTATAACATACATGAATACACCAGAAGAAATAAAAGAGCTAACTGAAAGGCTCAAAGAGCAGTTAATATCCTTAAGAGGTTATCTTTGATATAGAAAAACTTAATCAAGAAAAAGAGACTTTAGAAAAAGTCCTTGCCTCAGAAGATATCTGGTCTAATTATGAAAAAATCAAAGAGATTCAAAAGAAGAAAAATGACATTGAAGAATATATAATTCCTATAGAAAATATTACAAAAAGAATAAATGAATTAGAAGAGTCACTTTTTATTCTAAAAGAAGATGAAGGAGATCTCTTTATTCCAGATATCAAGGCACAAATAAATGAAATTAAAAAAGATTTAGATGAACTTGAAATAAAGACGCTTCTTTCAAATGATATTGATAAAAACAATGCAATAATAACTATCCACCCTGGTGCTGGAGGTATAGAAAGTCAAGATTGGGCTCAGATGCTTCTAAGAATGTATTTAAGATGGGCAGAAAAGAGAGATTTTAAAACAGATATCATTGATTACCAGATTGGTGAAGAAGCTGGTATTAAAGGTGCAACTATCCTTATCAAAGGGAAATATGCCTATGGATATTTAAAGGCAGAAGCTGGTATCCACAGACTTGTTAGAATATCACCTTTTGATGCAAATAAAAGGAGACATACATCCTTTTCTGCAGTATTTGTGTATCCAGATATAGAAGAGGACATTGAAATAGAAATCAAAGATGATGATATTAAGATGGACACCTTTAGATCCTCAGGTGCAGGTGGTCAAAATGTAAACAAAGTCTCTTCAGCAGTTAGACTTACACATATACCTACAGGTATAGTAGTAAGTTGTCAAACAGAGAGATCACAAATAAGAAATAGAGAATTAGCAATGAAAATTTTAAAATCAAGGCTCTATAAACAGATGCAGGAAGAAAAGGAAAAAAAACTTGATAAAATAACTGGCGAGAAGAAAGATATTTCATGGGGTAATCAGATAAGATCTTATACCTTACAACCTTACAGATTGGTAAAAGATCACAGAACAAATATTGAAGTCGGTAATGTAGATGCAGTGCTTGATGGTGAGATTGATTTTTTCATAAAGAACTATCTGAAAGAAAATTTTAGTCCTTTATAATTTTTTAGGTATGTTTAAATTAAATATAATAAGGATAATGATTTTTTGTTGATAAATAAAATATATATATGAAATATAATGGATAAATTTTGTTAATTTTATATTAATAGGTTTGTTCTCTCTTTGTGGATAGGTGACTATGATAAATTTATTGCCCTTTTTCAATATTTTTTTTATAATTTGTCAACCACTT
>DUZI01000139.1 GCA_013349595.1 Nitrospirota bacterium | reverse complement strand
TAAAATAGCGCTTAGGAAGGGCTGTTTCAGGCTTTTTATAATCGACAAATTTTATTTAATTTTGCTTTATTCATTATAATGCAATGCCTTATGACAAAACCCTAGGAACTTTTTTTATATGGTGTCGTATAAAAATTCCACACCAGCCCTTCCTATCTTACTTGCTGATTTTATTAAGCTTTTTAGTTCTATCGCCGATTTTAATCCTCCTCTATGTTAATATCTTTAATTTTTTAGAGCCTCAACACCACCAACGATATCCATGAGCTCTTTTGTAATGCTTTCTTGTCTTGCCTTGTTATACTTTAGAGTCAAACGAGAAATCATTTCATTTGCAGCCTTTGTAGCATTCTCCATGGCTGTCATACGCGCAGCCTCTTCTGCAGCTTGTGAGTCAAGTAATGCTCTGAAAATTTGAACCTCTATATTTTTTGGAACTAGACTTTCAAAGATTGCTTGCTGGTTTGGCTCATAGATAAAGTCTATTGTGGTATCATCGGGTTTTCCTTCATCTCTTATCGGTGCCATTGGCAAAAGTTGAAAAGCCTTAACCCTTTGTATTGCAGCAGACTTAAATTCATTAAATACTAATATTAATTCATCAAAGGTGCCTTCTATAAAATTAGTTGTAAAATCTTTAGCAATTTCCTGTGCAATAGCATAAGATATCTTACCTGAAAGTCCAATCCAAGATTTTCTGAGAGTTATCTCTCGTCTTTTGAAAAGATCTACTCCTTTCTTTCCTATTGAACTTACTGAGACTTTATACCCTTGAGCTTCAAGTTCTTTTATGGTCTTAACAGCCATCTTCATTGCATTTGTATTAAAGGCACCACAAAGCCCTCTATCTCCAGTTATTATGACAACTTCAACATTCTTCACTGGACGAGCTTCTAAAAGTGGATGACCTGAACCAACAGAAGAAGAAAGGCTCGAAAGAACTGCTTCCATCTTTTCTGCATAAGGCTTTAATTCTAATATTCTTAATTGAGCCTTACGAAATTTTGCAGCAGCAACCATTTTCATGGCTTTTGTAATCTGCTTTGTACTCTTGACCGAATTAATTCTTTTTCTTATCTCTTTTAGGCCTGGCATTATCTACCTCTTGTTCCTTTCATTTTTTTGAATTATTAAACAACAAAGGTCTTCTTAAATTCGCCTATGGCTGCCAAAAGTCTTTCTTTAATTGAATCATCTATAGCCTTTTTATCTCTTAACTCATTCCTTATGTCAGATTTTTTATTAGCCATAAAAGCAAGGAATTCAGCCTCAAATCTCTTTAGGGCATCAACTGGTATATCATCAAGTTGTCCCTGTGTGCCTGCAAAAATAAGCATGACTTGGTCTTCCATTGTAAGCGGCACATATTGATCTTGTTTGAGGATTTCAACCATTCTCTTACCTCTTTCAATCTGTGCCATTGTTGCTTTGTCAAGGTCAGCACCAAACTGTGCAAATGCGGCAAGTTCTCTAAATTGTGCAAGGTCAAGTCTTAATGTTCCTGCAACTTGCTTCATTGCTTTTGTCTGTGCTGCACTACCGACACGGCTAACTGAAAGACCGACGTTAACAGCAGGTCTAACACCTGCATAGAAAAGGTCTGGTTCAAGATATATCTGTCCATCTGTAATAGAAATAACATTTGTTGGAATGTATGCTGAAACATCACCAGCTTGTGTCTCAATAATAGGTAATGCTGTTAATGAACCACCGCCAAGTTCATCACTCATTTTTGCAGCCCTTTCCAATAATCTTGAATGAAGATAAAAAACATCACCAGGATAAGCCTCACGACCAGGTGGTCTTCTAAGAATAAGTGATAACTGTCTGTAAGCAGTAGCTTGTTTGCTTAAATCGTCATATATTATGAGTGCATGTCTGCCATTATCTCTGAAATACTCACCTATTGCACAGCCTGTATATGGAGCAATATATTGCATTGGTGCTGGCTCACTTGCAGTTGCTGAAACAACTATGGTATGACCCATTGCACCATTTTCTTCAAGTATTTTAACTACACGAGCTACACTGGCTCTTTTCTGACCTACTGCAACATATATACAAATAACATCTCCACCTTTTTGGTTGATTATTGCATCAATTGCAATAGCGGTTTTTCCTGTTTGACGGTCACCAATGATTAACTCTCTCTGACCTCTACCAATTGGTATCATAGCATCAATTGCCTTTACACCAGTTTGAAGTGGTTCTCTAACTGGTTGTCTATCGACTATACCAGGGGCAACAACATCGACGATTCTTGTATTTTTTGTGTTGATTGGTCCTTTCCCATCAATCGGCTGACCTATAGCATTTAAAACCCTTCCGACCATCTCGTCACCCACAGGGACTGACATGATCTTACCTGTCCTCTTAACTATATCGCCTTCTCTGATAAGTTTGTCATCACCAAAAAGAACCGTTCCTACAAGGTCTTCTTCAAGATTGAGAGCCATTCCAAATACACCATTTGGGAACTCAATCAATTCTGAAGCCATGCAATTATCAAGTCCATAAACCCTCGCTATTCCATCACCTACTCCAACTACTACACCAACCTCACTAACATCTACTCTCTTCTCAAAGTCAGTGATTTGGCTTTTTAACTGTTGACTAATCTCTTCTACCTTAATATTCATTTTTCACCCCTTTATAAGCTTATCTCTCAAAAGCCATAATTGGCCTTGAATACTACTATCGTACATTGTGCTACCGAGCTTAATCCTCACTCCCCCAATAAGAGAAGCATCCTTTATATACTCTATCTCTGTCTCCTTTCCAGTTACTTTTTTTAAAGTCTCTTCAAGTTTTTTCTTGTTTTCATCTGAAACTTCTACTGGACTCATAACGACAGCCTTCAACCTGTTTTTCATTTCTAAATACAATAGTGAAGCTGATTTTACTATTTCTGGTAAGGCTACTATGGCTCC
>DUZI01000212.1 GCA_013349595.1 Nitrospirota bacterium | reverse complement strand
TGTTTCCAAATCCTTCAGGTAAAAAGAGCCCCTTAATTTTAGTCAATTCAAAGGCATCTGGATTATTGCCATATAAATCAACGATTACCTTATCAATCCCCATAGCTATTATGTAACTACCTTTTTCAGGCGCATAAAGGGCAATCTGCATAAATTCTTTAAAACTTATTGGACCATTTTTATTGATTATGTCCTGGATATTTCTTTCAAGGTTGTTCAATTATTTAATAGAAAGCATTTTATCAAGGGCTTTTTTCGCTCTTAATGCTATGTCTTGGGGGACTTTTACAATAGGTTTGATCTCTTTAAGCGCTGTGAGGATATTTTGTAAGTTTATTTTTTTCATATTTGGACAGACCATATCATCTCTAAGTGGATAAAATAATTTTTCAGGGCTATTTTTCTTTAATCTGTGTATGATACCTGTCTCTGTGCCAATTATAAATTCCTGATGACTACTTGTTTTACAAAAACTAATCATACCTGAGGTACTTGCCACATGGTCAGCCATTTCAAGAACCTCAAGCCTGCACTCTGGATGGGCAATAAATAAAGCATTTGGATATTTCTGCCTTGCAGTAAAGACATCTTTTGAGGTTATCCTGTCATGAACATGGCAAAAACCATCCCAAGAGATAATCTTTTTTTCACTATGTTTTTGTGCCCATGCCGAGAGATTTTTATCAGGTATAGATATCACTGTGTCTTCTGTAAGGCTATTGACAACCTTGATTACATTAGCAGAAGTGCAACAGATGTCGCTTTCAGCCTTAATCTCTGCTGTTGTATTAACATAGGCAACTACTGGTGCATTTGGATATTTATTTTTTAAGTCTTTAAGGGTAAAATTATGGGGATATTCAAAGTGTGGTTCCACTTCATAACCATAAAATTTTCTCCAGACCTTTCTTTCCCCTTTATTGACAACCATATCAGCCATAGGGCATCCCGCAGAGATATCTGGAAGTAAGACAATTTTATTTGGAGATAATATAGAGGCACTCTCTGCCATAAAATGAACACCACAAAATATTATGATTTCACAATCAATATTGGCAGCCGTTCTTGATAGTTCAAGGGAATCTCCAGTATGGTCTGCAATGTCTTGTACCTCAGGTCTCTGGTAGTTATGGGCAAGGATTATCGCCTTTCTTTCTGACTTCAAAGATAGGATCTCCTCAATTAATGTATCTTTCACCATTGTCTATAAGGGCTAATAAATGTGAGAGTTTGTAAATAAGATTGTCCCATCTTCCTGAACAACCTTTCTGATTTTTGTTATTTCTTGGGTTATATGTTTTTGAATGCTTCCATAATAACTCTGGGAGAATGTATTACCCTGATAATAGGTCATCACCCTTTTTACATAATCAACAGTTTCAGGGATAGAAGGGACTGCATTTTTCTTTTCCACTAAGGCAGGACCAGCATTATATCCAGCGAGGGCAAGTACTAAATTGCCATTAAACCTCTCAAGCAAGTGTTTTAAATATCTCACACCACCATCAATATTCTCTGTAGGGTCATAGGGATTTTTTACACCCATTAATATTGCAGTAGATGGTATTAATTGCATAAGTCCCATTGCCCCCTTTGGTGAAAGGGCAACAGGATTCCAATTAGATTCAGCCTTAATTACTGCTTTCACGAGTTTTGGATCAAGATTATATTGGATAGCCTTTTGTTCTGCAATAGCATAATATGACTCATGGTCAATATTGTAAGGCTTTTGAAGATTAAAACTTGTTTTGACTATCTTCGGTTTTGTTGAATTGTAAGACTTTACCCTTGTCGGTTTTGAAGAGTTTGACATATTTGTATATATCACAGAGCCATCTTCATGGACATATTTATATATATGAGCATCTAAATCATTGGTGATTATGAGCATAACTGACAATATTAGCAATAATTTAGTAAACATAGAGTTGATAATACCATGCAAAAGTCAATAAATTCAATGATAATCAGCAATTACGAAGGGAGATGTAAACTGTAATATGTTTCATTCATATTTTTTCCATCTATTATGTATCCAGAGATATTGGTGAGGGAACTTTTTGATTATCTCTTCCATTTTATCAGTCATCTCTTGTGTGAGTCTTAATACTTCATCTTTTTCATTTTTATTATCCTTTGCCATAATAGGTTCGCTTACAAAACCAGTAAACCCGTTGCTATCTCTACAACAAGCAACAACTATCAATGGTTTTTTATAGTTAACTGCAAGCATTGCTGGAATAGGCGTGGCAGTGGCAGTTCTGCCGAAAAAGTTTACATTAATGCCCTTCATTGTGCTTTGATCAGGAAGCAACCCTATGGAGCGTTTTTTTGACAAGGTCTGTTGTAACTTAAATAAGGCATTTCGCTTGGGAATAAGTATTTGTCCTGAAGAGACCCTGCTACTGTAAAGGAGCCTTTCCACATAGGGATTATCAAGTGGACGGGCTACCACTGTCAAAGGTATATTTACAGCAGAACTAACATGGGGTAAAAATTCCCAATTTCCTAAATGAGGTGTTACAAATATACATCCACCAAAGTTGTCGTGAAGTACCTTTGCCTTCTGAAAGAGGGTAAGGATTTCTTTGTTTTTCTCTGCAATCTCTAATATAGCCTTTGGATTTTTCAGTAATTCATCATATTTAATGCCCTCAAGAAAAGTTCTTATGAGTGAATGACAACTCTTTTTTGCCATATCTTTAACCTGATTCTCAGTGATCTTATCTCCATAGGCTTTTGAAATATTATCAATGGCTATGGTGCGTCTTTTTTTAGAAAAATAATAAATACAGTTGCCAAGAACAATGCTAAGATAATTCACTACAAAGAATGGGGTAAGTTTTACAATTTGAAGGCAAAAAAGCGCAAGGAGATATTCAAGTACATGCCTTATTTTTTTCAATTTTCCTAATCCGAGATCCAGCGATAAGGATAAGTCTCTTTCGTTCAGGAGCTATGTTTTGACAGTTCTAATGCTCCTTTCGCTACGGCCGCAAAACTCAACTACCACC
>DUZI01000131.1 GCA_013349595.1 Nitrospirota bacterium | reverse complement strand
ATTATTTATACATTTAAAACAATGCCTTATGACAAAGCCCTAGGAACTTTTTTTTATAAGGTGTCGTATAAAAATTCCACACCAGCCCTTCCTATCTTACTTGCTGATTTTATTAAGCTTTTTAGTTCTATCGCTGATTTTGGGCTAACTTTTAAGGAAAGCTTTACACAATAAGATTAACAATAAAAAGGTATGCTATAATTCCTTAGTATTTATTTTTATCACGCTGATAATATATGATAACTCAAAATAAAAGATTAACCCTTTCCTATAATAGCAGCGCCTTTGATGAGGAATTGCTAGTGAAAATTTTTAAGAATAATAACATTGAATCAAATTTAGCACGAGTAAGGATTACAGATAAGATGATTGAATTAGTCATTAACCTCCAATGTACCGACGAAGAGTTTAAAAGGATAAAACATCTATTTATACAAACAAAAAACTTAAGTTAAAAGGGAAAAAATTATGAAATACATTGTAATAATAGGTGATGGTATGGCTGACAGGCCTTTACCACAATTATCTGGAAAGACACCTTTGCAAGTTGCCAATACCCCGAATATGGATAAACTTGCATCAGAAGGAATAATAGGTTTTGTAAAAACTATACCTGATGGATTTCCAGCTGGTTCAGATGTGGCAAACCTTTCTCTTTTAGGATATGATCCATCTAAATATTATTCAGGTAGGGCACCCCTTGAGGCAGCAAGTATGGGTATCAATCTTTCTGATAATGATGTTGCTTACAGGTGTAATCTTGTCTCTTTAAGTTTCAGTGGAGATATAAAGAATGCAATAATGGATGATTATAGTGCAGGACATATTAGCACTGAAGAAGCCCGTCAGCTCATCTCTCTATTAAATGAAAAATTATCAAATGAAAGTTTTAAGTTTTATCCTGGAGTAAGCTATCGTCACCTTATGATATGGCATAATGGAGTTAATGATATTGAGTGTATGCCTCCTCATGATATTAGTGGTAAGCCTATTAACGATTATTTACCCAAAGGAGATGGTGCAAAATACCTTATAAGCCTTATGAATGATTCATTTGATATTTTGCAATCCCATCCTGTCAACAATAAGAGATTAACAAATGGTAAAAAAATGGCAAATAGTATATGGTTTTGGGGGCAGGGTAAAAAACCAATAATGCCTAAATTCTTAGATAAATATGGATTAAAAGGTGCTCTTGTCTCAGCAGTTGACCTCACTAAAGGTCTTGGCTTGTATGCAGGTTTTAAAATCATCAATGTCCCAGGTGCAACTGGTTGGATAGATACAAATTATCAGGGTAAGGCTCAATATAGTTTAGATGCACTTCAAGATTTCGATTTTATTTATCTTCACATAGAAGCCCCTGACGAAGCAGGGCATTCTGGTATTATTGATTATAAAATACAAGCAATAGAGGATTTAGATGCAAAGATTGTGGGACCCGTTTTTCATGGTGCAGTTGAAAGATTTAATGATTTTAGAATATTAATAACGCCTGACCATCCAACACCTATTGAGATAAGAACCCACAGTAATGAACCAGTCCCATTTATTATCTACGACAGCAAAAATAATAAAGGTTCTTCTGGCAAAAAATACGATGAAAACATCCTTCAAGATAAGGACGCTATATTTATCCAAGAAGGACACACTCTCATGGATTATTTCATAAAGGAGGTTTTGATTTAATGCTTATTGTGCAAAAGTATGGCGGTACTTCTGTTGCAAATGTTGAAAGAATTAAGGCAGTTGCACAGAGAGTATCAAAGACTGTAAAAGAAGGAAATAATGTAGTTGTTGTTGTGTCAGCAATGGCTGGAGAGACAGACAAGCTGATAGGGCTTGCTAATCAATTATCGCCACAACCAAATGAGAGGGAGTTGGACCTTTTACTGTCATCAGGAGAAAGGGTTACTACTGCATTAACGGCAATTGCAATAGAAAGCCTTGGACATAAGGCAATAGCCTTAACAGGCAGACAAATGGGTATAATCACAGATAAGGTTCATACAAAAGCAAAAATTTCAGAGATAAATGCTTACAAGGCAAAGGATGCAATTCAAAAGGGCTATGTGGTAGTAGTTGCAGGGTTTCAAGGGATAACTGATGAAGACGAAGTAACTACACTTGGCAGAGGTGGCTCCGACCTTTCTGCAGTTGCAATTGCAGCTGCCCTAAAAGCAGACTTATGCGAGATATATACAGATGTTGATGGTGTCTATACAACTGACCCAAACATAGTGCCCGAGGCAAAAAAACTTGAAAAGATTTCCTATGAAGAAATGCTTGAATTGGCAAGTCTCGGTGCAAAGGTTTTACAAACAAGATCAGTAGAATTTGCAATGAAATATAATGTCCCTGTCATTGTTAGATCAAGTTTCAACGACAATGCAGGCACTCTCGTTACTAAGGAGGATAAAGATATGGAAGATATAAAGGTTTCAGGTGTAGCCTATGATAAAAATCAAAGCAAAATTACAATACTTGGTGTTCCAGATAAACCTGGTATAGCAGCAAAACTCTTCAATGCAATAGCATCAGCTAATATTGTAGTTGACATGATTGTCCAAAACATAAGTAATGATGGTAAGGAAACTGATATTTCTTTTACTGTTCCAAAGACAGACAGCAAAAAGGCACTTGAGATAACCCAATCCATTGCACAACAAACAGGCGCCAAAAAAGCAACGCTTGCAGAAGACATTGCAAAGATATCAATAGTAGGTGTTGGTATGAGAACTCATTCAGGAGTTGCTGCAAAGATGTTTGATGTGTTATCCAGTCATGGCATCAACATTATGATGATAAGCACCTCTGAGATAAAGGTATCTTGCATAATTTCTGCTAAATATACAGAACTTGCAGTAAGGTCTCTTCATGAAAGCTTTAACCTTGACTTTCAAAAGTGATTAACTCAATATTTTCTATTTAATCACTATTTCCTAACAAGATTCCTTAAAATAGCGATAGGAAGAGCTGTTTCAGGATTTTTATAATCGACAAATTTTATTTATAATTTTGATTATTTATACATTTAAAACAATGCCTTATGACAAAGCCCTAGGAACTTT
>DUZI01000104.1 GCA_013349595.1 Nitrospirota bacterium | reverse complement strand
CCATTGCTAAAACTCTACTTTCAACCTTTAATATCAAAATTTTTAGTCTTGTGTTATCAATAGGAGGGATTTCTCTTGATGATGATTTTTTATATAGTGGATATACTGATTTTAATCACATTTCTGAAATGGCTGAGAAATCAATCCTTCGCTGTCCTAATGAAAGTTTAACAAATAAATTTAAAGAATTAATAGACCTTGCCTCATCAGAAGGTGATACATTGGGTGGAACCTTTGCAGTTATCGTTGAGGGATTGCCAGTTGGATTAGGAAATTTTATAAACTGGGACCTAAGGCTTGATGCAAGACTATCCTATGCCATGATGGGGATTCAGGCTATAAAAGCAGTGGAGATTGGCAAAGGGATTAAGTTGGCTCATTCAAAGGGTTCAGAGGTAATGGATGAGATTTATTATCAAAAGGACAAACTTTTTTATAGGAAAACAAATAACGCAGGTGGTGTTGAAGGTGGTATGACAAACGGAATGCCATTGGTTATTAAATGTGCAATGAAACCAATTCCTACATTAAAAAAACCTTTGACTTCCGTTGATATAAAGACAAAGGAGACTGTCAAGGCTGTCTATGAAAGGTCTGATGTATGTGCAGTCCCTTCTGCATCAGTTATTGCAGAGGCTATGAGTGCTTTGGTAATTGCCGATGCCTTCCTCGAAAAGTTTTCAGGTGATTCAATTAATGAGACTATGAACAATTACAATTCCTATTTGAGGGCAATAGTATCTGATATTGAATAAGTTTGTAAGTTTTGTTGTTTTATTAATAATAATCATACCTTTATTAGTTTTTGCATCTGAAAAAACTAAAGATGATATTCAGAATTTTGCCATTGCCAAACTGAATCTTGACAAAGGTAATTGTAACTCTGCAATTGAATATTTTACTGCTTCAATTGAAAAATTACCTATCCTTGCAGACTATGCATTATACTGGCGTGCAATTTGTTATGAGAAGCTTAATGAAAGAGAAAAGGCTTTAAATGACATAAAAACTTTCAAAGAAAAACATAAGGAATCTCCTCTTATGAAACAAGTAAGGACAAAGGAGATTGAGTTATTAAAATATATTGATAGTGATAGGCTAATACCTTCTTTTGACTCTTATATAAAAGATTATCCTTCAGACTACACTATGAAGTTTAATTATGGACAATATTATAAAGAATTAGGAGAAAATGCCAAGGCAAAGAACTTATTTAAAGATGTTTTTTTCAATGTTGATACTTCTTTATCTAATAAAGCACTTAAAGAACTTGGTGGTGAGAGAGTTCTTTCAATAGATGATTTAATAAAAAAGGGAAATAACTTAAACAAATCGTGGAATTTTACAGAGGCAGAAAGATATTTCAAAGAGGCACTAAAAAGAGACAAGAAGTTGTTCTATAAATCATCAATTAAGGAAGGTTTAGCTTATTCATATTTTCGACAAAAAAGATATAAGGAATCTACAGAGTTATATAAAGAAATAGGTAGTCTCTATTGGTATGGAAGGTCTTTACTTAGAGCAAGAGATATAGATACATTTGAGTCACAGTTGAATAAATTTCTTAAAAGTAATGACAAGAGAATGGTTTCCTTGCTAATTGCTTACAGCAATATTAAAAGAAGAAATGATGATGTAGAAGAGGCTTTAAACATCCTAAATACACTTCTAAAGACTCACAAAGATAAGTCTGAACAAGAGAAAATATTGTGGAGTCTTGGTTGGACTCATTATATAACAAGGGATTATGAAAAGGCACTATCCACATTTAAAAGTCTTTATGAACAATCAAAGGAAAATAAATATCTCTATTGGGCAAATAGATGCAGAGACTACTTATCTATTACATCAGAAAATAATCTAACTCTTAAGGATAATATTTCAGTAGGCTATAGAGACTATTATGGTTATCTCACAGCTTTTAGAAACAATTTAAGTCTCAAAGGTATGGTAAAAGCATTTCATAATCAGATTACTCCAACTCCACTTGTAAGGGCTGACTTACTGTTTGGGTTAGGTCTTAAAACAGAGGCTATTAATGAGGCTATTCATTCTGTCAGGGTTAGTGGTGAGAGGATAAAAGTTCAATCTTCAAGTTATTTCCTTCAAAAAATTGGTAATTATAAATATTCAGTGAATATTATCTCAAGGGCGCCATACTCTGAAGAAAACCATAGTTTGCTTTATCCCTTTGCTTTTATGGATGAAGTGCAGGATGCTGCAAATAAAAATGATTTAGACCCATATTTGATACTATCTATCATTAGAGAAGAGTCTCGTTATGATACAGATGCAAAGTCCATTGCTGGTGCATTAGGACTTATGCAACTAATGCCATCGACTGCCAAGAGATATGAAAAACATGCAAAGGTTCATTATACAAATAATTCAGAACTCTTTAATCCAAGAATTAACATATCTATCGGTTCAGCATACTTAAAAATCCTTATAAATTATTTTGGTTCCCTGCCACCAGCAATAGCCTCTTATAATGCAGGAGAAGATGCTGTAAAAGAATGGTTAAAAAAGGGCAATTATAAAAGCATAGATGAATTTATTGAAGACATACCCTATGATGAAACTAATAACTATGTTAAGAAAGTTCTAACGAGTTACTTTGAATATCTCAAATTTAGAGAAACTGTCAAACCTGAATTAAGATTATTAGGCTTATAAAAAAAATAGATTATTACAATTCATCGTATAATTTATATTCTGATAAAAATTAGTGCAATTATCTCGTTAGTATAATCCCCTGTGGTTTTATATTCTCTGGAAATTTAAAGAATGTCAAACATGCATCTATCGACCCAAAATCAGCGATAGAACTAAAAAACTTAATAAAATCAGCAAGTAAGATAAGAAGGGCTGGTGTGGAATTTTTATACGACACCTTATAAAAAAAGTTCCTAGGGCTTTGTCATAAGGCATTGTTTTAAATGTATAAATCATAATTATAAATAAAATTTGTCGATTATAAAAATCCTGAAACAGCCCTTCCTAAGCGCTATTTTAAGGTTTTACACAAAAAAGTTTACACTATATAATATTCTTGCCTTTGAATATCATCAAGGTTTTAT
>DUZI01000253.1 GCA_013349595.1 Nitrospirota bacterium | reverse complement strand
TATAGGATGGTCAATAGCCTGCCCTCTATATTGCAAAATCCTTATTTGCCTGCGGGCATCTTTTGAGGCTTTCTTTAATATTTCTGAAAACAGATACTTATCAATGTGGTGAGAACATGACGATGTGGCAATAAGCCCTCCTGTTTTCACAACAGACATAGCAAGGGTGTTTATCTCTTTATAGCCTTCTAAGGCTTCCTTTAGATTATTCTTACTCTTTGCAAAGGCTGGTGGGTCTAAGATTATAAAGTCATATTTTATGCCTTTATCATTTATCCTTCGGAGAAAATTAAAGGCATCTCTGTTAATAAATTCTGCTCTGTCTGCAAGTTTATTAAGTTCAAGATTTCTTTGAGCATTATTTAATGCCTTTTGGGATATATCTGTAAAGGTAACCATTGACGCCTTTTTTAATGCCTCAATCCCCCATGCCCCAGAATAACAAAAAAGGTCTAAACCATGAGAGCCTTTTTGTATCAGTCTTGAAAAGGCCTGTCTGTTAAACCTTTGGTCAAGGAAAAAACCTGTTTTTTGGCCTTCAAAGACATCAACTTCATATAACATATCACCATCATTTATTCTGGGAAGGTCTTCTAGTTGACCTTTATAAATCTCTTTTTTAAAGGGTAATCCTTCAATAATCCTTACTGGACTGTCATTTCTAATGACTATTACCTCAGGCATTAAGAGTTCATCCACTACCTGCAAAATCATATTAGCCAACACCTCGATTCCGAAGGTTAGAAATTGAAGGACAACGACCCTGCCATATACATCAATAATCAAGCCTGGTAAAAAATCAGCCTCACTGAAAAAAAGTCTGTAGGTTTGTAAATCTTTTAGGATTTTTTGCCGAAATAAAAGGGCAGAATGGATACGCTTTTTGAAAAAGTCTTTGTTGATAGGCTCGTCATCTTTTGTCAATATTCTTACAGTAATTAGTGAATGGGGATTGATATATCCTTTGCCATAGAAAACTCCTTTTTTGTCATAAATGGAGACTATTGAACCTGTAGAGTAGGTCTTTAAGTTTTCAACTATCTCGTTGGAAAAAATCCAGAGGTGACCATTATTTAATCTTGATGTTCTTTTTAGGGTAATTCTGTCTGACAAGCTAAAGAAACCTTATTCCTTCCACTACATTTAGCGTTATACATTGCTGCATCTGCATCATTAATAATAGCCCT
Organism: Nitrospirota bacterium; assembly: GCA_013349595.1. Classification (GTDB taxonomy): domain Bacteria; phylum Nitrospirota; class Thermodesulfovibrionia; order Thermodesulfovibrionales; family Dissulfurispiraceae; genus DUZI01. The sequence goes on along the minus strand of DUZI01000253.1, from coordinate 1,922 downwards.
GTAATCCTTATGTCTTTCTTTACAAAAGCCTGATATTCCAACACTTATAGTGCAATACAGATCTTTGCCACGACACTTTTCATCACCTTTTATAATAGGGGTCTTTTCAATGAGGGCTCTCATCTTTTCAGCGAGAAAAAAGGCACCATCTTTATCAGTATTTGGTAAGATTAAAATAATCTCCTCACCACCATAACGACCAACAAAGTCTGATTTTCTCACACTTTCGAGGAATATTTTTGCAAGCCTTTTTAAAACAATATCACCAATGTGATGTCCGTAAGTATCGTTTATACTTTTAAAGTGGTCAACATCTATTAAGGCAATGGAAAAGATTGTTTTATTTCTCAAGGCAAGATTAAATTCATGTTCAATTTGTTTGTCAATAAAACGACGATTATAAATAGACATCAGCGGGTCAGTTATGACATCTTTTTGAAGTTCTGTGTATTCTTGAAGTGTTTTTATGCTCTTTTTAGTCATTTTGGTAATTATCAATACAAAGCAGGCACCAAAAAAGAATATAACAGATGTGATTGTATCGCCACTTATATATTCATGTCCTGTCCATAGCGTTATGGCAAACGTTAAATAACCCAAAAGGAAAAATATCAAAAACAAGCCAAGAACACGCCAATGATTTTTCATTATGGGAATGTTGTTCACAATTTTTTTTACAGTCCATATGGAGATTAACTGTAATACTGCACCAATCAATACGAGTATAGTAAGTAAAATTGTTTTCATTGTTGTATATTATACATAATCTAAATTGAAAAGTTAGAGGTGAAATTTTGGCAAAGAGGGTAATACAAAAGATTAATGGTTTAAGAGGTGAAATAAAGGCGCCACCTGATAAGTCTATATCTCATAGGGCTTTGATGTTTGCAAGCATTGCCTCAGGTATAAGCAGGGTAAAGAACCTCCTTTATGCAGGTGATACTATAAGCACTATGAAGGCTATGAAGATGCTTGGTATTGATATCACTGAAGGCAAAGGTGAGATAATCATTACTGGGAAGGGACTTCGTGGTTTAAAAGAACCCTTAAATGTAATTGATTGTGGAAATTCTGGGACGACTTCACGGCTCCTATCGGGCATTTTATCAGGGAATGATTTTTTTTCTGTCCTTACTGGTGATGATTCTTTAAGGAAAAGACCTATGTCAAGGATAATCAACCCACTTAGAGAAATGGGCACCACAATAATTGCAAGGCAGGAAGATAAGTATTTGCCAATGGCTATTAAAGGGGGCAGGTTAAAAGGTATTGACTATACCATACCAATCTCTTCTGCTCAGGTTAAATCCTGTCTTATGCTTGCAGGTCTATATGCAAAAGAAGAATCAACAATTACTGAACCCTTAAAATCAAGGGACCATACAGAAAGGATGTTAAAAGCAATGGGTGTTGATTTAAAAATTAATGACACTACAGTTACTATTTATCCCCTTGATGGTGAACTGAATCCTATCGATATTACGGTGCCATCAGACTTTTCATCGGCAGCTTTTTTTATTGTAATCAGCCTGATTGTTCCAAACTCTGAGATAATTATAAGGGATGTATTGCTCAATAAGACAAGGACAGGCTTCCTTGATGTTATAAAAATGATGGGTGCACCGGTAAAGGTTGAAAACACAAGGGATCTTTCTGGAGAAACAATAGGTGATATCATCTGTAAGACTGCTACAAATCTTAAGGCTATTAAAATAGACAAAGATATAATGCCTTCAATGATTGACGAGTTTCCCATTCTTTGTATCCTTGCTACTCAAGCAGAAGGTTTAACAAAGATAAGGGGTGCCGAAGAACTAAGGGTCAAAGAATCAGACAGGATTATGGCAATGGCAAAGGAGTTATCAAAAATGTCAGTTCCAGTAAAAGAGTATAAAGACGGCATAGATATTGTGGGGAAAAGC
>DUZI01000312.1 GCA_013349595.1 Nitrospirota bacterium | reverse complement strand
TTGATAAAGACATAGAGACTGTAAATAAGGTAAAGGTCAATTTTAGTGGAAGGGGTGTTGACAGCCCTGTAAAAATAATACTCTTCGAAGGACATTTTGTAGAAGGGGTTTATATTAATAATATAAATGAAACTCTAACAACTGCAACCGTTAAGTCCCTTTCGTTTAGAAGAAAGAAAGATGCAGACAAACCGAAGATGGAAATAAAGCTTGAATCAATTGGTGAAAGCAATACTCTCTTAGGAAAGACCTCAGCTTTTATCGCAAATAACTTTATCCTTGAACCTATTACGATTACAGAAAGGGGTAATTTATTAATGCTTGATTTTGGAGATGCACTGTTAAAAAATAGAAGGTATTTTTCCTTTGCACACAATTAGAGTCTTAAAAAATGTTTTAATTAGTGTAAGTAAAGAATAAAAATTAAAATCAATCCTTTTTTATTATCACTTAAATATTTTTCTTAAACCTTGCAATAATGCTTTCTCCTGCATAGACCTTTTCATTTAATTTTATTGAAGGTGTAAATGTTAGGGGGATAAAAATATCTACCCTTGAGCTGAATTTTATAATCCCAAATCGTTCACCTTTTTTTAATGAATCACCTGCTCTTGCCCTACATACAGCCCTGCGGGCAACGAAACCTGCTATTTGTCTGATTAATATTTTTCCATAAATAGTATCGACAAGCAGGGAGATATTTTCATTCTCTATGGATGCCTCTGGTTTAAAGGCTGAAAGGAATTTGCCTTTTTTGTGAACAACATCAAGGACATTACAATCACAAGGCACCCTGTTTACATGGACATTAAAGGGTGACATAAATATGCTAATCTTTGTGCATTCACTTTGTAAGTAGTTGCTTTCAAAGACCTTTTCAATAACAATTATCTTGCCGTCAGCAGGTGAGATTAGCACATCTTTGTCATCTGGTATTGACCTATCAGGGTCTCTAAAAAAATAAATCATAAAAAAGGTAATAACAAGTGGTATCAATGCTGCCATCACCGATACGAGAGCCAATAATATGGTGATGACAGCAGATATAAAGATGAAGGGATAGCCTTCTTGGGCAATTTTCATAGACATTAAGCCTTTGTCTTATCCACTAATTTGCCTTTCTTGAGCCATGGCATCATTGCCCTTAATTTTGCACCAACTTCCTCTATTTGATGGGTTTCACCCTTTCTTGTAAGTGCATTAAAGACAGGTTTGTTAGCCTTACATTCTTGTAACCACTCACGGGCAAAGATACCATCTTGAATCTCTTGAAGTATCTTTTTCATTTCCTTTTTAGTCTCATCTTTGATTATCCTTGGTCCCCTTGTAAGGTCTCCATATTGGGCAGTATTGCTGATTGAATAACGCATATTTGATATTCCACCTTCATATAAAAGATCAACTATGAGCTTGACCTCATGCATACATTCAAAGTATGCCATCTCTGGTGAATAGCCAGCCTCAACTAATGTTTCAAAACCCGCTTGTATTAAGGCAGTCAAACCTCCACATAATACTACCTGCTCTCCAAAGAGGTCTGTCTCTGTCTCTTCTCTGAAGGTTGTTTCAATGATGCCAGCCCTTCCACCACCAATCGCAGAGGCATATGCAAGAGCGATATCTTTTGTAATCCCCGAGGGGTCTTGATGTATAGCAATTAGGCAAGGGACACCACTACCCTTTATATATTCTGATCGGACAAGATGCCCTGGACCTTTTGGTGCTACCATAAACACATTTATGTCTTCTGATGGCACAATCTGTCCAAAGTGAATATTAAAGCCATGTGCAAAGGATAAAAAGGCGCCCTTTTTCATATTAGGTCCAATCTCATTCCTGAAGATTTCACCTTGAAATTCATCGGGAAGTAATATCATGATTAAATCGGCAATCTTAGCTGCATCAGAAGGTAACATTACCTTAAATCCTGCCTCTTCAGCCTTTTTCCAGCCTGAACCCTTTCTTATGCCAATGGTAACATCCATTCCACTATCTTTTAGATTGTTCGCATGGGCATGTCCCTGACTTCCATAACCCATTATAACAATCTTTTTGCCCTTTAATACTGAAAGGTCTGCATCTTGATCATAATAAATCTTTACCATCTTTAAAGCCTCCTTTTGTGTTTGTTTATTTCTCCAACTGCGAGTTTATCACATCTCTCATTTTCAGGATGTCCCTCATGTCCTTTTACCCAAATCCATTCTATTTGATGTAACTTTGATGCCCTTAACAACCTCTGCCACAAGTCTTGGTTTAATACAGGTTTTCCTTGAGAGTTTTTCCAGTGATTATTTATCCAATTTTTAATCCATTCATTCATGCCTTTTATGAGATAGTTTGAATCACTGATGACCTTTATCTTTGAAGGTTTTTTAATGCTTTCAAGGGGAATAATAACTGCCATCAATTCCATCCTATTATTTGTTGTATTCTCTTGAAACCCTGAAAACTCTACTTCTCTCCCTCCAAACCTTAATATTGACCCATAGCCTCCTAGCCCAGGATTACCGCTACAAGCACCATCAGAGTAGATTATTATCTCATCCATAAAGCTTCTTTAAAAGCCAAGCAATATTCTTACCGAGTGTTTTCATTGTTTTAATCCCTTCATCATCATTCATTACCTCACCGACCTCTCTCCCTCTGGCAAGATTCCAATAACTTGACCCTGGCACTATCATTTGACCAATAAGGAAAAAGTAGTTTAGAGAGCTAAATACATGGATTGCACCTGCCCTCCTGACTGCGACTACCCCAGCACCAACTTTTCGTTGAAACATGTCGTCATTTGCCCTTGCCACCATGCCTGCCCTTTCAATAAGAGCCTTCATGCTTGCTGATACATTAGAGAAATAAGTTGGTGAACCAAGCAAAATCCCCTCTGCTGAAAGCATTTTTTGAATACATTCATTTACTATATCATTGTCAACGGCACATCTTTTGTTTTTATTTTGAAAACATTTATAGCAAGCAATGCACCCCTGAATCTTTTGACCTGATAGTTCAAATAACTCTGTCTCAATACCTTCATTCTTGATAACATCTAAAACAGTGCTTAAGAGCATAAAGGTATTACCACCCCTCCTGCTGCTTCCATTAAAAGCTACTACCT
>DUZI01000171.1 GCA_013349595.1 Nitrospirota bacterium | reverse complement strand
CAGCAATGCTATTTGAACTTCAGGAGAGCCAGAATCCCTTTCATGAATGCGAAATGATTCGACTAGTTGTTGTTTTCTTTCTTTTTCAAGAGGCATTTTAGAAATTCACCACCTTTCAGTTATTTTTTATTAGCATTAAAAATAATGCGGTTTAGGGTAACACAAGAGTTATTAGTCTGTAAAGAATTTATAATTAAGAGATTTTAAAACTAACTATTGACAAAGATAGATACATTTTGTATCTTATCTGATAGCTTCTAATTGTTCCCTCCAATACCTTCAAAGGGTCAAAGGGGTTTAGAAAAGATAAAAATCAATCCAAAAATATACCAAAAAATGTTTTATGAATTATCATTAACACTAAAAACTTTCACAATAATATAGCTTTTTTAATTTCAATGAAAGAGGGTAACTAAAAAATGGAAAGCTACATTTCAATATCAGAGCTTAAATCAATGTCAATTGATGCACTCATCAATATTGCAAAGGAATTGAATATTGATGGTGCTGCAAGTCTTAGAAAACAAGATTTAATATTCAGTATCCTTCAAGCACAGACTGAAAAGATTGGTAATGTCTATGGTTCGGGTGTACTTGAGATTTTACCTGATGGTTTTGGTTTTTTAAGGTCTCTTGATTATAGCTATCTTCCGTCACCTGATGATATTTATATTTCACCATCACAGATAAGAAGATTTTCACTAAGAACAGGTGATTTTGTTGCTGGACAAATAAGACCACCAAAAGAAAATGAAAGATATTTTGCCTTGCTTAAAGTTGAAAGCATCAATAATAATCCCCCTGATTCAAATATCAATAGATCACTTTTTGATAATTTAACTCCCTATTATCCTACAAGCAAGATTGCCCTTGAATATAATTCAGATTATTCAATGAGGGTAATGGATTTAATAGCACCAATAGGTAGAGGACAAAGGGGATTAATAGTTGCTGCTCCGCGTACTGGTAAAACTATGTTGTTACAATCCATTGCAAAAGCAATCAAGACGAACCATAGAGAGATAGATCTTATAATTCTCCTTATTGATGAAAGACCCGAAGAGGTTACTGACTGGAAAAGACAAGTCAGCACTGCAGAAATTATAAGCTCTACCTTTGATGAACCCCCACAAAGGCATTGCCAAGTATCAGAGATGGTAATTGAGAGGGCAAAAAGACTTGTTGAGACAGGTAGAGATACAGTAATATTGCTTGATAGTATTACAAGGCTTGCAAGGGCTTATAACGCTATATCTCCTACAAGTGGAAAGGTGCTCTCAGGTGGACTTGAGGCAAATGCTCTGCAAAAACCAAAGAGATTTTTTGGCACTGCAAGAAATATTGAAGAAGGTGGTAGCTTGACAATTATTGCAACTGCTCTTGTTGACACAGGCAGTAGAATGGACGATGTCATCTTTGAGGAATTTAAAGGCACAGGAAATATGGAACTTCACCTTGATAGGAAACTTGTTGATAAGAGAATATTCCCAACTATTGACATAAATGCATCAGGTACAAGGAAAGAGGAACTCTTAGTCCCAGCAGATGTATTGAATAAGATGTGGATCTTAAGGAAAGTCCTTAACCCATTAAGCACAGTTGAGAGCATGGAATTTCTTTTAAGCAAATTAAAGGGTTCGAAAAACAACAAAGAGTTTCTTGATATGATGAATAAATAATGTCTTTTTGTTTTATAAGGTTATTAATTTTCATCGGGAAGATATGGTTTATCAACTTTACCTTTGTCTATCTTTGACAATCTATATCTAAATTCCCTAAATGATATGCCGAGAAGTTCTGCTGCCTTTGTTTTGACATAATTTGCCTCTTTAAGAGCTTTTAATAAAAGCTCTGTTTCAATAGATGATAAAAAAGAATTTAAGTCAAAGCCATTACCTAAAGAAAAAGATTTTACAGCTATATGTTCTTCCTCTAAAGTTATTTTTTTTAGGATTTCATCATCAGTCATAATCACCGCTCTTTCTATAATATTTTTTAATTCCCTCAAATTGCCTTTGTATTCATAATTCAAAAGACTTTCAAGAAATGCCTTATCAATAGTGTGAATATTTTTGCCAAACTTCATAGACATTGTTTTTACAAAATAATCTACTAAGATAGGTATATCTTCTTTCCTCTCTCTAAGTGGGGGTAGTTTTATCTCAAATGTGGCTATCCTAAAAAAAAGATCCTTTCTAAAAATGGCTTCGTTTGTTAGGTCTTTGTTCGATGCAGCTATTATTCTCACATCCACATCAATCTCCGTTGCCCCGCCAATTGGCCTTATTTTTTTGTCTTCAAGAAATCTCAAGAGTTTTGCCTGAAGTGCATGAGGCATCTCACCAATCTCATCAAGAAAAAGGGAACCACCATTAGCTGTAATAATGAGTCCTTCCTTAGAGGTAGTTGCACCTGTAAAAGAGCCTTTAGTATAGCCAAAGAGCTCGCTCTCAAGAAGTTCTGAAGGTAGGCTTGCACAATTAATAGTGATAAAAGGTTTGCCACTTCTTTGACTCCTCTTATGAATTGCCTTTGCTACAAGTTCTTTACCTGTCCCACTCTCACCTGTTATTAAAATACTTGTCTCGTAAGGTGCAATTTTTTCAATCATATTGAATACTTCTTTCATGACCTTTGAATTTCCAATTATTCCTTCAAAAGAATTATCAATAAAACCAATTTCCTTAACCTTCTTTTTAAGAATTATGGTCTCTGCTATGTTTTTTAGCTTTATCCTTATCTCATCAAGATTAAAGGGCTTGATGAGATAATCATAAGCCCCTGCCTTCATTGCTTGGACAGCATTTTCAGCAGAGGCAAAGGCAGTAATAAGAATAACTACTGTATCATGATTGATAGTTTTAATTTTTTTAAGAATTTCAATACCAGAGCCATCAGGTAACCTTAAGTCAACAAGGGCAATATCAAAGTTCTCATTACTTATCAATTCTTCTCCCTCTTCAATAGTAGAGGCATCTTTGATATTAAAATTTAACTCTTTTAAAATTATCTTTAAGACCTTTCTTATATTTGATTCATCGTCAATAACTAATGCCTTTATCATTTTTTCACCTCAAGTTATATGCGAATAAGCAAATTTTAACATAGAACAGCTGATTAACAGAACAACTCCAT
>DUZI01000310.1 GCA_013349595.1 Nitrospirota bacterium | reverse complement strand
TTTACCCTTAGCCTCTTTGCTAATTCTGCTCGTATCATTTTTTTTGCTGATTTGATTATTTGTAATGACAATCCTTCTTCCTGTTCTTTTAATACGCTTATATAAACTCGTGAAATCTTTAAATCCTCCGTCATCTCAACATCTGTAATTGTTACAAAGCCAAGACGAGGGTCTTTTACTTTTTTAAGGACTATGTCTGCTATCTCTTCTTTTATAAGAAGGCTTAAGCGGGTTGATCTTTTATATGGATGCATTTTTTAGGGAAGATTAGAGTTTTCCAAAGACTTTTTCTATGTTGTAGTTTTCTATAACGTCATTGACCTTTATGTCGTTAAAATTTTCTATTAGGATACCGCATTCATAACCCTTTTGAACCTCACGGACATCTTCTTTTTCAATTTTTAAAGAGCCTATCTTACCTTCATAGACAACAATATTATCTCTGATTACCCTTGCACCATCACTTGATCTAACTATTGAGCCTTCTAATACATAACAACCAGCAACATTGCCAATTCGTGATATGTTATAAGTCTTTCTAATCTCTGCCCTTCCTAATATCTTTTCTTTTAAGGTAGGTTCAAGGAGACCCTCGAGTGCCTTCTTTACATCTTCCACTGCATCATAAATTATGTTGTAAAGCCTAATGTCAACGCCTTCTTTTTCTGCAATACCAAGGGCCTTTTGCTCAGGGCGGACATTAAAGCCTATCAATATGGCATTTGAGGCAGAGGCTAAGTTTATATCAGTTTCATTTATACCTCCTACAGAGGCGTGGATTACCTTTACCTTTACCTCTGGATGGGTAATCCTCTCAAAGGCTTCTTTTATGGCTTCAACAGAGCCCTGAACATCACCTTTGATGATTAGATTGAGATCCTTTATCTTTCCTTCTTGTATCTTTGCATAGAGTTCATCAAGGGTGAGCTTTTTGTGTCTTGCTATATCTGCTAATTTAAGCTTTTGTTGTCTTGCTATGGCTATTTGTCTGGCTTTCTTTTCATCTTCAACACAGTTAAATACATCACCCGCATTAGGCACCTCTGAAAAACCTATAACCTCAACGGGTGTAGATGGTCCTGCTGAGTTTATCCTCTTGCCTGTATCGTCAATCAGGAAGCGAACCTTTCCTGTAGTCACACCAGCTACAAAGGCATCACCGGTCTTTAATGTTCCTTTTTCAATGAGAACTGTGGCAACGGGTCCCCTTCCTTTGTCTAACCTTGCCTCAATGATAGTACCCCTTGCCTGTCTGTTTGGATTTGCCTTGAGTTCCATTACCTCTGCCTGAAGGAGTATCATCTCAAGTAAATTTTCGATACCTATACCTTTTTTGGCTGAGACTTCAACGAAGATATTCTGCCCTCCCCATTCTTCAGAAACTACCCCATGCTCAGCCAATTCATTTTTGACTTTTTTGGGATTTGCCTCAGGTTTGTCAATCTTATTGATTGCAACTATTATTGGCACTTGTGCTGCCTTTGCATGATTAATAGCCTCTACAGTTTGAGGCATAACTCCATCATCTGCAGCTACTACAAGGACAACTATATCTGTTACCTTAGCACCTCTTGCCCTTAAGGCTGTGAATGCCTCATGACCGGGCGTATCGAGAAATGTTATCTCTTTTCCTTGCAAAGAGACTTTGTATGCACCAATATGTTGGGTAATGCCGCCAGCTTCAGTCTCTGTTACCTTTGTCTTTCTTATGGCATCAAGGAGTGATGTCTTGCCATGGTCAACATGACCCATAATAGTTACGACAGGTGGTCTTATAATGAGGGTTGAATCTTGATCAACTTCTTCTTCAATTATATCAATATTTTCTGCAGCAACTGTGTCAATTTTGATACCAAAGCTTTCTGCCACTATAACAGCGGCGTCCATATCAACAGGTTGATTAATTGTAGCCATATAGCCAAGTTCCATAAGTTTTTTTATAACATCGGATATTTTGATGCCAAGTAATTCTGCAAATTCCTTGACAGTAGTCCCTTCTTGCATCTTTATGGATTTTTTCCTTGGCGCAGTTATTTGAGTTTGTTGAATCGTTTCAGGTTTTTTAAAAAATTTATCTTTTGGTTTTTTAGTTAATTTATTATCAATCCATTTCTTTGGCTCTATTTTTTTAATAGCATGAAAGGCCTTTTGCATGCTTGGTTTAATTTTTTCGACTTTAGTTACATCGATAATATCCTTTTGAAATTTGGATGGCAACAAAACATCATCAATGTCTTCATTTAGATTAGGAATTTCTATAGATACAAGATCTTCGATTTGAGAAGTTGAAGTGTCTTGGTCTTCTCTATCTATGATTGGCTGTTCTTTAGTAACTGTTTGTAAAGGAGGAGTTTCAATTTTATCTTCTGCTGGTTTATCAGGTAGAATTGCTTGTTCTTTTTGAGCAGTCACTTCTTGAACACAAGATGTTATGATTGATGAAAGAATTTGTCTAATCAGATCAACTTCTTTATCAGTAAGTTTTATGTTTGTAACATTCTTTTTGAACTCAACATTTCTTAATTTTCCTGCCTCTGCAACAATTATAGAGGGCTTAACATTTAACTCCTTAGCGAGTTTAAAACTATTCATTTCGTTTGATGACATATAAATCAGGTCCCTCCAATTGATGAAGCATTTTATTGTAATTAACTTGTCTTAAAAAGATTAAAATGTTATCATAAAAAACTTTGCAAATGCAAACATAAGCCAATGGATATATTAGGAGGATTGAGATTATGGCAAGCTGTGATATTTGTGGGAAGAAAAAGGTAATTGGTAATAATGTAAGTCATGCTAATAACAAGACGAGGAGGATTATCAAGCCTAATACCCAATCTGTAAGGGTTTTAACTGATAGTGGTGTAAAGAGAATGAATGTTTGCACTCGTTGTATCAGGTCGGGATTTATAACAAAAGCAGCCTGATGGTTTCGGCAGGAGTAGTTTTAAAAAGACTCGCAAAGGAACTTGCAATAGAGTCTGCAATAAAACTCTCTGAGCTTGAGGCAAAATGGGAAAAAATCTTTGATGAGTCCTTAACAAAACACATTTACCCTTCAGACATCAAGGATGACATACTTTACATTAATGTTGACTCACCTATCTGGATTCAAGAGCTGACTTATATGAAAAAAGAGCTTGAAG
>DUZI01000285.1 GCA_013349595.1 Nitrospirota bacterium | reverse complement strand
TAGAGCTTTGTCATAAGGCATTGTTTTAAATGTATAAATCAAAAATTATAAATAAAATTTGTCGATTATAAAAATTCCGAAACAGCCCTTCCTAAGCGCTATTTTTGGGAGATTTGTTTTCCTGTATTTGTATCCCATATTTTGATCCCTTCATTCAGGGTAAGCGAAAAGATATATTTTCCATCTCTTGAAAATATTGCCTTGACCACATAACTATTAAGACCCTTAATGGTCAAAATCTCTTTACAATCGTCTAAATTCCAGAGCCTCAATGTATAGTCAAGTGAACCAGCACTCAGTAATTTATTATCAAAGATTGCTACCGATGTTACCCAATATCCATGTCCCATGCACCTTCTAATCAATGAATTTTTCTTTATATCCCATATGGCAATACTTCTGTCCCAACTGGAAGATACCAAATAACTTTTCTCTTTGATGAATGATAAAGACGAAACAACACTTTCGTGAAGATTAATATGGTCTATTTTTGAATCATCATCATAGGGGGCAACTATGTAAACAATACCTTCAGAAGTCCCAATAAATAGGGAATTTCCATCAGTTGTAATAGATGTAATCACACTATTAATTTTATCAATGGTCTTTAGAAGAAGCTGGTTTTTTACATCCCATACCTTTACAGTCCTATCACTACTACCTGAGATTAATAAGTTTTTATTTGGCAAGTGCACTAAAGAAGTAATTGCACCATTATGTCCATTTAGGAAACGCAGGGTTGCAATATCTTTTAAGTTTACTATTGCAATCGATTTATCAAAACTGCCTATAAAAACTGATTGATTGTCCTCTGAAGCTAATATGGAAGTAATCTTTTCACTATGGACTTTTATTTTTTTACTTATTTTATTGTTTTCCAAATCACATTGATAAAAAAAACCATCTAAATCACCAATAAATAAATTTTTGCCATCTATTGATAATTCCATAGCTGTTGGATTTATTTGATCACAACTATAGGCTAATTGAAGGTTGGCAAAAATTGACATAATAATAAGAAGAATCATCATGATAATGAAATATCCTTTTTAAATTATTGATTGAACACATTACTATACTAACATTTTTTTAAAGAGAAAATGGATAACAATAAGATGTTATAATAAAAGACGATGTCTTGGAAATATTTCACAATTATTTTAATACTTGCATTACTTTTAGGAGTATCTTCTGGTTTTTTATATTGGACACTTTCAGACCTCCCACAAATCAAGAGCCTTGAGACCTATCGCCCTATTGAATCAACTATGGTTTATTCCTCTGAAGGCAAAATCCTCGCCGAATTTTATCTTGAACGGCGTAAGTATATTCCACCATATCAAATACCTGATAAGGTAAAAAAGGCTTTTGTTGCCATTGAGGACCAGAGGTTTTATACACATCCTGGCGTTGATATTATTGGTATTCTCAGAGCACTTTATAAAAATATCAAAGCTAAGGGTATTGAAGAAGGCGGAAGCACTATTACTCAACAACTTACTAAAATGCTCTTTTTAAAACCAGAAAAGAGCATTACAAGAAAGATAAAAGAGGCCATTATTGCTGCACAAATTGAAAAGAGATATACCAAAGACGAGATACTTGGAATGTATCTTAACCAGTCTTATTTTGGAACTCGTTCTTACGGCATTGAGGCTGCATCTGAGACCTATTTTGGCAAGTCTGTGACAGATTTAAGTATTGCAGAGTCTGCCCTGCTTGCAGGACTTCAAAAGGCACCAACTGCCTATTCACCTTTTAAAAATCCTGAAAAATCAAAAGCAAGGAGAAATTTGGTTTTGAGCAAAATGCTTGAGAGCAAGTTTATAAGCAAAGAAGAATATGAAAGGTCAATTATCGAACCCTTACCAAAAAAACCCAACTTTAGAAGATACGAAGCACCCTATTTCATAGAATATATCAGACAACAACTGGAGGCACGTTATGGTGAAAATCTTTACACCTCTGGTATGAGGATCTATTCTTCATTAAATTATAAAATGCAGAAATTTGCTGAGGAATCAGTTATAAAAGGAATTGCAGACATTGAAAAGAGGGTAAAAAAAGGTGTTCAAGCATCACTTATAGCCATTGATTTGAGAGATGGTGCAATTAAAGCACTTGTAGGCGGAACAGATTTTTGGGAAACCCAATTTAACAGGGCTACAATGGCATTTAGACAACCAGGGTCAGCATTCAAGCCTTTTGTTTATGCCACAGCCATAAAAGAAGGCATGTCCGATTCAGATGAAATACTTGATGAGCCAGTAAACTTCCCCGGTTCCCGTCCAAATACCGTATGGTCACCCAAGAATTACGATAATGAATACAGGGGATATGTTACATTAAAAACTGCAATTGCCCTTTCATTAAATACTGCAACGGTGCGACTTGCTCATAATGTTGGAATAAAAAAGATAATAGATTTGGCCTATGAATGTGGTATTAAGTCTAAACTTCAGCCTTATCTACCCATATCACTTGGGGCATCTGATGTGATACCGATAGAATTGACCGTTGCCTATGGTGCCTTTGCAACAGGAAAGAAGTTAGAACCCTATGCCTATGACAGGATAACAGACAACAGAGGGACAATACTTGAAGAAAGACCTATAAATCTGGCACCACAAAAGATTATTTTTGAACCAGAGGAATTAGAAAAAATCAAGGGATTACTCTCCTCTGTTGTCACCTCTGGAACAGCTCAAAAGGCAAAGGAACTTAAAAAAGTTGTTTACGGTAAAACTGGGACAACAAATGACTTCTCTGATGCATGGTTTGTAGGCTTTGATGATAGTCTTGTAGTGGGGGTGTGGGTAGGAAGAGATAATCACAAACCTATTGGAAACAAAGAGGCGGGTGCAAGGTCCGCGTTACCTATTTGGATTGATTTTATGAAAAAAATGAATAGTCAAATATCAATTCCTCATTAACTAAACAGCCAACTTAAAATACGAGTTTTATATTTAATACCCAACTTTCTTCCCAAAAATAGTGATAGAACTAAAAAGCTTAGTTAAATCAGCAAATAAGATAGGAAGGGCTGGTGTGGAATTTTTATACGACACCTTATAAAAAAAAGTTCCTAGGGCTTTGTCATAAGGCATTGTTTTAAATGTATAAATCAAAATTATAAATAAAATCTGTCGATT
>DUZI01000228.1 GCA_013349595.1 Nitrospirota bacterium | reverse complement strand
TTTATCTCCAATAGCAGTGTCAAAATAAAGTTCCCCTGTATCTTGGTCAACAAAGATGATGCTTCCCGCCTCAGCCTTAAGTAATTTTAATGCTGATTCAATAGCCCTTTTTCTAATCTCAGAAATATCAAGGGTAGAATTTATTAGACCTGATATGAGAAAAAGTGAATTAAGTTTTTCAATACTAATGTTTGTTATCATGAGGCAAAATTATAACAATATAAAAATTACTCTTGCAATTAAAAATATGATAATTTATAATTCCAACGATAGAAAAATTAGGTTTTAAAGTTAAGAGCTATCTTATGGGGTTATTATCGGTGACACTTAAATTAAAGTTGTAGTTTTCTTGACCAGAAGAGCGAGTATTGAGTCTGTTTCAAACCTTTAAACCACAGCTCTTAAAGGAAAGAGCCTATTAAATTTTTGGAACAAAAGAGGTTTTATGAGATGAACAGATCAATATTATGCCTTATCCTCTTTATATCTATATCTCTATATCCATCTTTCAGTTTCCCTTGGCAGGAAGATTTAAAAAAAGGCATCGAAGAATACAGGGCAGAAAACTTTGAAGAAGCCTTTGATTTGCTTTACAAAGCAAGACACGAAAATAGAGAATCCTCTGTGATTGCCTTTTATCTTGGACTTGTTTACAAACAGACTGGCGATCATGACAAGGCAAGCCTATATTTTAAAGAGGCTATTGATTTAAAACCACCAGTAGTAGAGGCTTTTGGTGAGTTAATTGAGATGTATTATGCTTTGAATAAAAATCAAGAGGCCCTTGAATACATAGCTAAGGCAGAGACTTTGAGGATTGAACCTGCAAAAATCAGCTTTTTAAAGGGGCTTGTTTTTTTAAAATTAAACAAAAATCTTGATGCCATAAGGGCTTTTGAATCTGCTAAAAAGGAAGATGTCAATGTTACACAAGCCGCTGATTTGCAAATAGCACTTGCTTATGCAAAAGAACGAAAGGTAAGTAAGGCACTGAAAAGCCTGAGATCCGTAATATCAATCAACCCTAATTCAGAATTAGGGCAATTTGCAAGGGATTATGAATTGGCTTACTTAAAATCAATTGAGGCATATAAGGCAACAAGACTATCAGCATCGTTATCTTATATTTACGATACAAATGTTACTGCAAAGCCCTCTTCTGATATAGGATTACCTCCATCTAATGAAAAAGACAGTGGATTTATGGGATATTTTAGTCTGAACTACACTCCTTTTTCAGAGACTGATTTTTTATTCACAGCCCAATATTCTGCTTCTGGGACTTTTTATCACAAATTGACTGATTTTAATTCAATAGCCCAATCTTTTATATTATCACCTGGTTACAATATTGAAAGGGGTTCTTTTACCCTGCCAATGACTTATGTTCACAACATCGTTGGTGGTAAAGGATACATGGCAACTTTGACTGTCAAACCTTCATTTGTTTATATGTTATCTCAAGAAAATTTTTTATCTTCCTATGTAGGTCTTTCACACAGAAATATGATACAAGAGACCTTCGATCCTGATGAAGAGAGAGATGCTAAGATATTAAGTGGCGGTATTGGTTACATGCACTCTATCTCTGAAGGGAAAGGGATATTAAATTTAAGATATGAATATGTAATTGATAATACAAAAGGGGCTAATTGGAAAAATAAAGGTAGTAAATTTAATGTTTCTCTTGTCAGTCCTCTTAGCGAAAGGATTGATATGCTTGTCTCTCTTGAGGCTTACTTGCAGGATTACAAAAACGAAAATACCATATTTAAAGTCAAAAGGAGTGACAAGTCGTATAACATAAACGCTGGTGTATCAATACAAGTTATAAAAGGCCTTTTTGTAAATACCCAGATAGCGTATACTCGGGCACAATCAAACATACCTCTCTACGATTATAAGAAAACTATATTTACAATGGGCATTGAATCTCGTTTTTAGAATTTTTTAAGGAGGGTTTTTATGAGGATGAGAATTCAAGATAATTTATTAAAAGGCATATCTTACCTTTTGTTAATACAATTAATCTTATTTGTATCTTATTTAGAGACAAGTGCTAATACACCTGTGGCAAAAGTTACTGCAGAAGAAGGTAGTATAGATGTCTTGAGGGCAGGAAAACTCCCTGCAGTGCCTATAAAAAAAGATGATATCTTGTATGAAAAGGATATTGTTAGGACAAAGGCAAATTCAAAGGTTGAAATAACATTTAACGATGGTAATGTAATAAGATTAGCTCAAAAGACAAGGATTGACATTGTTGAATACAAGTCAAGAAGCGAGGAGTCTAAGAGTATTGTAAAACTTCCGAGAGGTAAGATGCAGGCTGTGATTGCACCAGTTAATGTAAATAAAATTAATATAAATCCAGATAAAAACAGGTTTGAGGTTCATACACCAAATGCAGTGGCTGGTGTAAGAGGGACAAACTTTTTCTCTTTTCACATTGGTAATGTTTCAGGTTTTATAGTAGTTGAGGGTGTAGTTGCTGCATATAATCCAGCATTACCTAATGTGGTAGTCACTCTTACTCAAAATACAACTACTACAGTTACCTCAAAAGCCCCACCTGAAAAACCAAAGCCTATAGCTCAACTGGATATAAATAATAGTATAACTGAAGTAACACCAATCCAGAAAGATAAGGACAAACCAAAGGACCAAGGACAATCTCAAGGTGAACAAGGTGTTGTAGAACAGGGTGGTGGTCAACAATCACCTCAAGGTTTAGGGCAAGTGCAGACAACTGCGCCTGTTAATCAGGGACAAGGTGAAGGAATACAAGGGACAACAGCTACAGGAAGTCCATTACAAGCAGGTGAATCTCCTGTGACCATCCCTATTAATCTTGGACTGCCAATTGCTGTAGGCACTGGGAATCAAGGTGCTGGATTAATTGGACAGGGGACTGAAAATCAAAACCCAATTACAAATCCTAATCCACCTGCCCCAGTTCCACCCCCTCCCCCTCCTCCACCTCCACCAACACCTCCACCAACTCCAACTCCAACTCCAACTCCAACTCCAACCCCAACACCTACACCAACTCCAACTCCTACACCAACCCCAACTCCTACACCAACTCCAACTCCAACTCCAACTCCTACACCAACTCCAACTCCTACACCTACACCAACTCCAACTCCTACACCTACTCCAACTCCTACACCAACCCCAACTCCT
>DUZI01000343.1 GCA_013349595.1 Nitrospirota bacterium | reverse complement strand
CACCAGCCCTTCCTATCTTACTTGCTGATTTTACTAAGCTTTATACTTCTATCGCTGATTTTGGGTTAGAGGATAAGTTAATGGTCATTTTTAGATATATCGCAAGAAAAACCCTTGCCTTCCTTTGTTTTAATAATCTTGGGTTTATCTCTTTTGGATTGAACGATACAAAAAAAACCAAAGGTATCTTTGTAAGGATTTAAAAACTGATGAATACTGTTAGGAGCGACATAAACTATATCAAAGGGTTTTATTTTGTAAACCTTATTATCAATCTTTACCCTGCCTTTACCTTTGACGCATATCACTATATGTTCATGTTTATGAAATTCAAGACTGCTGAATCCACCTTTATCTATCTCAAAATATCTTAGATGGATAGATGAATTGTCTGCTTCCTTACCAACCAGGACCTTTCTTTTTATCTCTGCCCAATTAGAAGGCTTGTTTTTATAGGGCTCAGTCTTTATGGAATTCCATGATAAGTTGCTTTTGTGTCTTATAACCTTGCTTTCGCTACTTACCATCTTATAAGGGCTGATGCCCAAGTGAGGCCACCACCAAAGGCTTCAAGTAAGATATAATCGCCTTTTTTTATCTTACCTGCTCTATTTGCATCATCAAGGGCAATGGGAATAGATGCTGCAGAGGTATTACCGCATTTTTGAATGTTCATCATTACCTTATCCATTGACAAACCAATCCTTGAGGCTACTGCTTGAATTATCCTATGATTAGCCTGATGAGGAATGAGGAGAGTTAGTTGAGAGGGTGATAATTTATTATGCTCAAGTGTCTTATCAACAAGACTGCCCAGTGTTTTTACAGCGAACTTAAAGGTCTCGTTTCCCTTCATAGAAATAGTATGTAAACGATTATTAACCGTATCTAATGAGGCAGGTTTTAATGAGCCACCAGCAGGTATTTGTATCAAGTCCCATAGATTACCATCAGAATATAGATGTGTTGAGAGAATACCACTTTTGCCCTTGTGTCCTTCCAATAAGACTGCACCAGCACCATCACCAAATAAAACACAAGTAGAGCGATCCTTCCAATCGGTAAATCTTGATAATATCTCTGTGCCAATAACAAGGATTTTTTTGTGAACACCAGATCTTATAAAGGAATCAGCTATTGAGAGGGCATAAATAAAACCTGAGCAGGCTGCATTTACATCAAAGGCAGCTGCATTTTTTGCATTCAGTTTTTTTTGAACTAAACAGGCAGTAGCTGGAAAAGGCATGTCACCTGAGATAGTAGCAACTATTATTAATGATATATCTGATGCCTTAAGACCAGCATTTTTTAAAGCTTTTTTAGATGCCTCATAGGCAAGATCTGATGTAGTTTTATTAACATCAGCAATTCTTCTCTCTTTGATCCCTGTCCTTTCAGTAATCCATTCATCAGAGGTGTCAACCATTGTTGAGAGTTCAGCATTTGATAAAACTTTTGAAGGGAGAAACGAGCCTGTAGATATTATTTTTGATCTTATCATTTTTTAGAAAACTCTGCAAAGTCTTTTAGGTTTTCCATAATTCTTAGATGGACCTCCTTTGATGCCATCTCTGCAGCAACCCAAAGTGCATTTTTTATTGCCTTTGCAGAAGACCTCCCGTGACTAATGATGCTCGTGCCATTGATGCCAAGTAATGGGGCACCGCCATATTCGGAATAATCTGTCCTCTTTTTGAAATTTCTAATCGCAGGTTTTATTAGTAAATAACCCAGCTTACCAGTAGTGAGGTTTGCAATCTCCATTTTTAGCATCTTCAATATCATTTCTGCGAGCCCTTCACTAACTTTTAGTGCAATATTACCAATAAAACCATCACAGACAATTACATCAGCACCACCTTGAAAAATATCCTTACCCTCAATATTTCCAATAAAGTTAAAATTTGCCTTTTTCATGTATTTAAAGGCATCTTTGGTGAGTTCATTTCCCTTGGTGTCTTCCTCTCCAATACTTAATATAGCAACCCTCGGTGATTCATTCTTAAATATTGCCTTGTAATAAGCCTCACCCATATATCCAAATTGAAGCAAGTTCAAGGGTTCACAATCAACATTAGCCCCTGCATCAATGAGAAGAAAATGACCTGTAAGAGAAGGCATGATAGTAGCGATGGCAGGGCGGTCAACCTTTGGTAATTTCCCAAGAATAAACAAAGAGGCAGCCATCACAACTCCTGAATGTCCAGCACTTACAACTGCATTAGCTTCACCATTTTTGACAAGTTCAATTGCAAGATGGATTGAGGAATTTCTCTTTTTTCTCAAGGCAGTTGATGCCTTATCGTTAATATCAACTGCTTCGTCAGTATGTACGATGGTGATTTTTGATAAATTGAATTTTTTGCCAGCAAGGCATGGGTTGATTTTTTCCTCATTACCAACGAGTATAATGTCTAAGCCAAACTCATTGACCGCATCAAGTGCACCAGCAATAGTCACATCAGGGGCAAAATCACCACCCATAGCATCAAGGGCAATTTTCATTTAGAAAACTCCAAAATATATAATCTCCCTTGCAAAAAAGAAAATGGGAATTTTCTTGTTATTTTTCACATCCAAATTTATTTTGAATCAACAAGGATTATCTTTTTTTTGTCATAGGTGCCACAACTTGGACAGATATGATGTGGTCTTTTCATCTCTTTACATTCTGTACAGACAGTCAAAGAAGGATACTCACCTTTCCAATTTGCCCTTCTTTTATCTCTCCTTGACTTTGAGTGTCTTGAAGTTAGATTTGCCATACAAACTCCTTTCTATCTTATATTTAAGTTAAAAATACTAACCTGTGCCTCTTTATTGCAATCACAGGTTTCGCTGTTTAAATCAACACCACAATTAGGACATAAACCTTTACAATCATCCTTACAAAGAGGCTTCATAGGTATGTTTAGCCTAATCTCCTGGATTAAAAATTCTATCAAGTCTATTTCATCATTTTTATAAAATTCTGTATCAAGTTCACCAGTATGTAGTTCATAATTATCATCTTTTGTTAAAACACTTGCAGGATGAAAAACCGTATTAATAACACTGTTTGTTGTAAATTGATAATCATTTAAACATCTACTACAATTTAACTCTAAGGTAGATTTAATAACCCCTTCAATTATTACTTGTGAGTTAGTCTTAAAGATTTTTACAAAACCAATTATAGGAGATTTAAAT
>DUZI01000223.1 GCA_013349595.1 Nitrospirota bacterium | reverse complement strand
ATCACCTTCGATGATGGTTATTATGACTTTTATAAAAATGCCTTGCCCCTATTGGCTGAATTTAATTACACAGCAAACGTCTTTGTAGTTGCATCGCTTATTGGTAAAACTAACGAATGGGATACAATTAGATATGGTGGGGTAAAAGAACCTTTGATGAACCTTGACCAACTAAGGGAGATTCAACAAAAAGGTATAGTCATTGGTTCTCATTCATACAGTCATGCTGATTTAACAGCCCTTGATGAAGAATCATTAAAAAGGGAGATTGGCTATTCAAAAGAATACCTTCAGGGATTATTGAAAACAAAGATTGAAACCTTTTGTTATCCCTTTGGTGGCTGTAATGACAAGGCAAAATCAATTGTAAAGGAAGTTGGTTACACAGCTGGTATTGGTTCAAAGAGAGGTTCTGTCAAACCTTCAGATGATGTTTATGATTTAAGGCGAATACCAGTTAGACTAAATACACATCCATTGTTGTTCTTATATAAAATACTAACTGAGTATGAAGATAAAAAGGGTAGAAGGAAGTAATTATTTAAAGCCCAAATTCAGCGATAAAGTTAAACTAATTGAATTAGTTAAATAATTCATGGGGATTTTTTCAAAATTTTTTTGATATAAATACTACAATCAGGTTTTACACTCATTGCAGGAACTAACAATCTGACCATTTCAGGTAATGGCTTAAGAGGTGGCGCACAAAAGGTCATGATGCAACATACCTCGGATGGATAGGGGCTCATACTCAGAGTTTTAGAGGTTTTCTAATAAGAAACTTTCCACCCAATCTTAGCTTAAATATAAACATAGGTGGAAACTTTACCCTTGAATTTAGGAAATCATTAATCGATCAACTCTCAAGTAAATACCGGTTTTTTAGAAAGATTGATTGCATCCAAGACGACATGAATCCTCTAACGCAAAAGGTTCAAACCGGAATGTCAGCCTATTAGAAAAGACGGGGTAAAAGACACCGAGATTTGAGCAACTCTACAAAAGTCTCATTTCCCTTTAAAAAAATATCCTAAAGTTTGTTGCCGTAAGAGGGTGACACATCCATTATTTTCATAAAAATATGGGATGTGTCACCTTGTTCTCAATAGATTGTTGTTTTTGTATTTACAATATAGCCACTCTTGTTACCGCCACCACACTTAGGCTGTTGCATGATGGAGTTACAAAGTCCAGCATATAAACCATCTAAGATTTTCTTATTAAACTGTATAGTTCCATTACCAGTATTGGTTATATTTGTGTTAGTTGAGATATTAATAAGCGTTCCTTGTAACTCCACTGCTCCAGTTATTGACACGTTAGTTGCATCTGTGTATATCACGCCACTAATAGTGAGATTGCCAGGCATTGATATTGTTGATCCTCCAGTTGCGGGATTGCCATCACCTACAAGAATAAGGACAGGCCAGACATTGCTATTGTTACCACAAGGATAACCAAAACAGGGTGAGCCATTGGTGTTGATGGTAAAACCATTAAGGGCATAAAAAATATTTGCTTTACTACCTTGCACATCAGGCATGCTTGAAACATTGATATTATTAGCAAATACATTGGTGTTCCTTATGTCCTGACTTGTTATTGTAACTGTGCCACCTGAAATTATGTGAGTAGCAGATGGCATATAGTCAGTGGTTGTTGTGTGGGCGGTGCAGGTGTCTGCTCCGTGATTGCCTACATTTGCTCCAAATGTAACATCACCTCCAGCATATATTATTGAACCGAGATTGCCTGAAGTGTAGCTCAGATTACTATTAATTGCTACTCTGCCACCTGTATATATCCTGATATTATTAATAGCAGAAGCAATCTTAATTCCTGCGTTTGCCGGTCCTGCTGGTCTTCCTCCTGTGAAAGCAATTCTAACGCCGCTTACGGTTATCTGCCAATCAGTAGATGGGACTATTTTATTAGCCGTTCCAGTGGGGTTAACTCTGATATATGTTACGGTATCATCTCCAACAGCAATGTAAGGGTAAGTGTTATAATTTGTTGTGGTTTGTGCAGGTTTATATGTTGTTGATGATAGATTAATAGTTGGTGTTAATGGTCCAGTAGAGCAATTAGAGTTGCTGTAACAAGTTATTGTATTAATATCAGTAGTTCTACAACATACTGGAGTCCCTGAAAAAGTTAAATCCCAAACATTACCTGGCGATGTAGGAATTAATCCATCACCAGCTGCGTTTTCAACAGGCAGACCAAACCTTGTGGTGCTTTTTGTTTGATCATAGAATTTTATCCATCTCCAAACTCCTGTGGTTGTGGTATTGCTATATTTACTCTCTATCAATCCCATCAATTCGTCCCAAGCTGACCCGTTTGCATTATTATCACTTACTTGGAAATACCTTGGCGTTAGGTCAGCTGGTAGCATGTCTTTATTCTGGATGGGTGGCTTGCCTGAGAATCCACTTAGAGTTCCTTCATTTTGACAAGTTGAAAGGGTTGTAGAACTGCCATTAGTTACAAGAGCACCTCCTGGATTTGTAATTACTGCGGGCATTATTCCGCATTTACTTGGATAGGTATTTTCATCATCATCACAGCCAGCAATCGCAGAAGAACCTGACAAGGTTATAGTGCCACCCTTTGTAACAAGTCCACCCCAAGTATTACCAGCGTTGGGAACAACCATCATTTTATGGACATTAGAAGTGCCTTTAGTGCCTACTGCCTTTACAAAACAGTAACTACCAGTGCTGTCCTGCACACCAAAATAACCATAGGTTGCCTGAGATGAACCAGAGCCAATAGTTTGGTTATTAACAGCAGTGGTTGGGCATGTGGATGTATTTACCACTGTTTGAATGCCTGTCATCAATCCGTAGTCTGCTGCCCATGTGGCAAGTTGATATCTTTTTTCGGCTGTTATGGCTGTGTATCCCAATTGACTCATTGTCATTGCAGCACTGCCAAGACCAAGCAAAAGGGTCATTATTGCAAGTGCAGTTATGAGAACAAAGCCTTTGTTATCTTTTAGATATTTGTTCATGTTATTTCCCTCCATTATCATTAGTATTTAATCCCTTTCCTGTCTTGCCCTACCAAATATTTTTGTAACTGTGTAGGTATCATAGGTAGAACCTGCATATTTAGTTGTCTGACTTCTGAATGCAACAGATACACTAACAGCACCGCATCCCGTGCCACCTGTAGTAGAATTGCAAGTTGTATTTATTGGTAGTGGTGTTTCTGGTATTGCTGTTACTGTAAAGGCATCTACTGGGGCTATT
>DUZI01000262.1 GCA_013349595.1 Nitrospirota bacterium | reverse complement strand
GTTAGAAGTTATATAATTGGATACACCTTCAGACCAGAAGTTGAAAGATACATTCAAAAGAATTATCCAGAAATTAAAATTTACAGAACCTATGAAGTTGAATATGCACAATATTAATATCTGCTGTTTTAGTTCAAGCTAAAAAATTTTAAAAAAAGAAAATTTATTAAACGGGGTGAATAAGAAATATAATTTTCACTTCCATTATTTAATACCCCTTAATACCACTATGCCTGGAGTTTTTGATATATATCTCAAAAAGTCTTGTTCTACAACCTTTTTTTTAAAAGATGAGGCATGACGAAATAGTGTTTTTCCATCGTCTTTTTTTATAAAAATGCCCACATGGGAGACATCAAGCCCTTTTTCATGACTGTAAATTCCTATGAAATCACCAGTATTTAAGGAGTTTATAATAGACTTATTGACCCTTTCAGAAGGTATGTAATAAATTGTCCTTTTAATCAAGGGTAATCCCTCGAGGTAAAGAATTGATTCCTTTTTTAAGTTAAGTAATTTTTCCTTTTTTTTTGTTGATTCCATTCCGATAAGTGAGGTTACATCGGTGACAAAGGAGGGTTTGCTATAAGCCCAATCAGTAAAAAAATGTCTCCTCTTAAAAAAATCTACCTCCGCATCTTTGTATCTTATTGCTCTCAACTTTTCTTTTAAATCATCAAAGGATTTACTCATACTCATTGCTTGAACATAATCAATATAGGTGAAGCAGTCAACCTCTTTGAGATTAATCACAAGGATTTCTTTAACATCTTTACTACCAATGAGGGTGTTGCCTTTGTAGGGTGTTGAAATAAATAAGCTTGAAATGAAGTCAATCCTTTTTTGGTAATCAAGGGTGCTTGTCTCTATCAAAAGAGTATCGATCTCCTCATACGACCATTTGCCTGTATTTACAATATCCATAGACATTGATTTAAAAGGGAAAAAAATGAGACAAAGTAATAAAAATCCTGCTATCCCCCTAAGGTAAGAGAGATAGCTAAATAAACTAAAAAATCTCAAGGGCAGAGAAAAAATAGGCTATTTCAAATTGGGCTGTCTCAGGAGAGTCTGAACCATGAACTATATTACGTTCAACATTTTCAGCAAAGTCCTTTCTTATTGTTCCAGGTGAGGCATTTGCAGGATTTGTTGCACCCATAATTTCTCTATTTTTGCTAATGGCTTGTTCTCCTTCAAGAACCATTACTACAATAGGCCCTTCAGACATAAAATCAGTAAGGCTATCATAAAAGGGTCTTTCTTTATGAACAATGTAAAAACCCTTTGCCTCCTCTTTTGTCAACCAAATCTTTTTCATGGCAGAGATACGAAGCCCATTTTTTTCAAATCTACTTATAATCTCACCAATGATGCTTTTTTTGACACCATCGGGCTTGATTATAGAAAGAGTTCTCTCAATCATAATAATTAACCTCCCATAGTATTAAGATTTTGAACAAGTCCTTTGACTGCCTCAAAGGATTTTTCAAAGGCTGACTTTTCTTGTTCATTTAAGGGCAATTCAATAATCTTTTCAACACCCTTTTTACCTAAAATAACAGGGACACCTGCATAATAACCCTTTAATCCATATTGACCGTTAAGATATGCAGAGCAAGGCAACAATCTCTTTTCATCTAAAATAACAGACTTCACCATCTGAAAGGTTGAAGCAGAAGGTGCATAGAAGGCACTTCCAGTCTTTAAAAGACCTACTATCTCTGCGCCGCCATTTTTGGTTCTTTCTATTAACTTATTTATTCTGTCTTCACTAATAAGATGTGTTATTGATATACCCTTTGCAGTGGTAAATCGTGGCATAGGAACCATCTGATCTCCATGACCACCCATAACAAGGGCCTCTACATCTTCAGGAGCAATCCCAAGTTCCCAGGCAACAAAGGTTCTAAACCTTGCTGAATCAAGGATACCTCCCATGCCAATAATCATATCTGGATTAAAGCCTGTAACCTTAAGTGTAACCTGTGCCATTACATCCATTGGATTAGTTACCACAATAAAAATTGCATCCCTTGATAATTGACAAGTATTTTTAGCTACATCAGCAACAACTTTTGCATTTGCAGAAAGCAGGTCATCTCTGCTCATGCCCGGTTTTCTTGCAAGCCCTGCAGTAATAACAATAACATCAGAGCCAGCGGTATCTTTATAATCATTAGTCCCTGTAATATTGATTGACGATCCCCATAAGGGACAAGCCTCTGATAAATCAAGTGCTTTTCCTTGAGGTACCCCATTAACAATATCAAATAAAACTACATCGCATATGCCACTGTAGACAAGAAGTTGTGCAAGAGATGCGCCAACGTTACCAGCTCCAATAATGGAAACCTTTTTCTTCATTAAAAAATCCTCCTTTTGTTTGTTTTAAAAAATGGCAAGTATTATATACGAAAGTATTGGATAACTGTAATAGTAGTTAGCAACCCAAAATCAGCGATAGCACTGAGAACTTAATAAAATCAAGAATGAAGGGTTGGCCTTAAAATAGCGCTTAGGAAGGGCTGTTTCAGGATTTTTATAATCGACAATTTTTATTTATAATTTTGATTTATACATTTAATACAATGCCTTATGACAAAGCCCCCCTAGGAACTTTCTTATAAGGTGTCGTATAAAAATTCCACACCAGCCCTTCCTATCTTACCTGCTATTTTTTAGTTTTATCGTCGATTTTGGGAATAAGAAATCGTTGATTTTAAAAATTCCGAAACAGCCCTTTCTATCGCTATTTTGGGAAGATAAAAAGAAATATTGATTTTTTCTTATTATCAGAAAGATAATATTGCATTAAATTTAATAAAAGTTTAACAATAAGGAGATATTATTTTCCCCATGAAAGAGCAACTTGATATACTAATTGAGGACTTTCATTCAAAAAAAGGTAATGTTATTTCACTTTTGCAATCAACGCAAGATCTCTTTGGTTATATACCAGAAGAGGCAGTCTTTTATTTTTCAGAAGTCTTGGATATACCTACAAGTGTTTTTTATGGTGTGGCAACTTTTTATGCACAATTTTATCTCAAGCCAAGGGGTAAGAATATAATTACTGCTTGCCGTGGCACTGCTTGTCATGTTAAAGGCTCTGACAGGCTTATTAATAGCGTAAAAAGGGAACTTGCCCTTAGTGATGAAGAACACACTACAAAGGATTTAAATTTTACGCTTGAACAAGTTGCTTGTGTAGGTGCTTGTAGTATGGCGCCGGTTGTTATTATTAACAAAAAGGTT
>DUZI01000182.1 GCA_013349595.1 Nitrospirota bacterium | reverse complement strand
TTATGACAAAGCCCTAGGAACTTTTTTTACAAGGTGTCGTATAAAAATCCTTCCCTAGCCCTTCCTATCTTACTTGCTGATTTTACTAAGCTTTTTAGTTCTATCGCTGATTTTGGGAAAAATATAATTACAATTATAACTTTTTTGTCATAAGAATTGGTAAGAAATAAATTATAAATTAGTATTAATCACTTCATTAAGTTGAAATGAAATTGGAAATTTTTGTATTTCTTGATGAATTTAAATTATATCTTCAAACTAAATCTGTTTTTTTGTTGAACATTTGTTAAGTAACTATACCCAAAAATAGCGATAGAACTGAAAACTTAACAAAATCAAGCAGGAAGGGGACCCCGTTTCTTCGGGTTCAAACACTTGCGGCTGTTTAACACTCCTGTTGCAAAGAACTGTTGCCAAAACATCGCTATTGACTTCAGAGCCCCATCCTTATCGCTGTATTTGTGAATAAAGCAAAATTGAAATGAAATTGTCGATTATAAAAATCCTGAAACAGCCCTTCCTATCGCTATTTTTGGGAACTATACAACAATTTTGAAAAAAAAAGTCCTAATGAAGTATTCTATCACTCTTAAAAATATAAAACGGAGGATAAAGGATGTTTGAGTTTAATAGAATTAAAAGATTACCACCTTATGTGTTCGCTATTGTCAATTCTTTAAAAATGGATCGTCGAAGGGCAGGTGATGACATTATTGACCTTGGAATGGGAAATCCTGATTTGCCTACACCAAAACACATAATTGACAAACTCTGTGAAGCATCACAAAATCCGAAGAATCACAGATACTCTGCCTCAAAGGGTATTACTCAACTCAGATGTGCCATTTCAGAATGGTATAAAAGACGCTTTGATGTTGACATTGATCCTGAATCAGAGGCAGTTGTCTCTATAGGCTCAAAAGAGGGTCTATCACATCTGTTGTTTGCATCTATTCAACCCGGTGATATAGCAATCACTCCCACACCTGCATATCCAATTCACCCCTATGGGGTAATAATTGCTGGAGGCGAAGTTATAAATGTCCCTATAGGTCCAGGGGTTGATTTCTTCACTGAACTTGAGAAGACCTTAAAGAAGACTTGGCCACAGCCAAAGATGCTCATACTCAATTTCCCTCACAATCCAACAACCATTTGTGTAGATGGACTTGATTTCTTTACAAAGATCATTGATTTTGCAAGAGAGAATAAAATCATTGTAATCCATGATTTTGCCTATGCTGACCTTGTTTTTGATGGTTACAAACCACCAAGTATCCTTCAAGTGCCTGGTGCAAAAGATGTGGCAGTAGAGTTTTTCTCTCTTACAAAGAGTTATTCAATGGCAGGCTGGAGAGTGGGTTTTTGCTGTGGCAATAAGGAGATTGTAGGTGCACTCATTAAAATTAAGAGTTATCTTGATTACGGCATGTTTCAACCGATTCAAATAGCAAGTATTGTGGCACTTAGAGGTCCTCAAGAATGTGTGACAGAGATTAAGAATACTTATGAATCTCGTAGAAATGTTCTCATCAAAGGACTCAAAAATGCAGGGTGGGAAGTCGAACCCCCGAGGGCAACTATGTTTGTATGGGCACAAATACCAGAACCCTTTAAAAAAATGGGTTCTTTGGATTTTTGCAAGTATCTTATAAACGAAGGTAAGACCGCTGTATCACCAGGCATTGGTTTTGGTGAAGGTGGTGATAGCTTTGTCCGTTTTGCCCTTGTTGAAAATGAACATCGCATCAGACAGGCTTGTCAAGGCATTAAAAGGGCTCTGCAAAAGGCTTAATATCTTTGTCTTATAAATCAAAGTTTCACATACTGGAAAAAATAAGATTAGCAAGTTCTCTCTCAGTTGAAGAGTATGTGAAGCTTTATGATCCAACTCTTATCCACGAATTAGGTGCAATAGCAAATGAAATTGCAATTTCTAAACACGGAGAAATCGCTTACTATGTCTTGAATAGACATATAAATCCCACGAACCTATGTGTCAACAGGTGTAAATTTTGTGCCTTTAGTCGCTCAAAGGGTCAAGCTGGTGCCTTTGAACTCACAATTGAAGAAATAATTGACAAACTTACCTCATCTCAAATTCCATTTACGGAATTACACATAGTTGGTGGATTACACCCTGATTGGAAATTTGAACATTATCTTAATATCATCAAAGTAGTGAGGCTTCATTTCCCAAATATTGCCATAAAGGCTTACTCTGCAGTAGAGATTGATTATATGTCAAAGATTGCAGGCATGGATATTGACCATGTTATAAAATCATTAAAAGATGCAGGTCTTGACATGCTCCCGGGTGGAGGGGCCGAGATATTTGAGTCAAAGGTAAGAGACAAGCTATGTCCCGAAAAGATTAGTGGTGAAAGATGGCTTTATATCATGCAAAGGGCTCACATCAATGGGATACTTTCTAATGCAACAATGCTTTATGGCCATATTGAAAATTATATAGACAGGGTCAATCATATGCTTAAGATTAGAGAATTACAAGATAAAACAGGTGGTTTTCAAGCATTTATTCC
Organism: Nitrospirota bacterium; assembly: GCA_013349595.1. Lineage (GTDB taxonomy): Bacteria > Nitrospirota > Thermodesulfovibrionia > Thermodesulfovibrionales > Dissulfurispiraceae > DUZI01. The sequence continues at coordinate 727 of DUZI01000182.1, read as the reverse complement.
TCTATCATACCAACCAATTAATACAGAGATTGGAGGCAAATGGACAAGTGGCATAGATGACCTTTTAAATATTGCTATAAGTAGAATTATACTTGATAATGTCCCACACATTAAGGCTTATTGGATAATGCTTGGGGAGAAGATATCACAAACAGCATTGTTATTTGGCGCAGACGATCTTGATGGAACAATTATTGAAGAAAAGATTAGTCACTCTGCAGGTGCCTCATCAAGTCAGTCCATGACTGAGGATGACTTGCAATGGCTTATCAAAAAGGCAGGCAAAAAACCTGTTCAAAGAGATGGTTTTTATAGAATTGTAGAATAATTTGACCCATCATTTTTTTACTAATTATACAAGAATTGAGAGTTTTGCCTAAATATGTATCTTCTTCCTTAAAATAGCGCTTAGGAAGGGCTGTTTCAGGATTTTTATAATCGACAAATTTTATTTATAATTTTGATTTATACATTTAAAATAATGCCTTATGACAAAGCCCTAGGAACTTTTTTTTATAAGGTGTCGTATAAAAATCCTTCACCAGCCCTTCCTATCTTACTTGCTGATTTTATTAAGCTTTTTAGTTCTATCGCCGATTTTGGGAGATATTTTTAAATAACACCAAAAATAGCGCTTAGGAAGGGCTGTTTCAGGATTTTTATAATCGACAAATTTTATTTATAATTTTGATTTATACATTTAAAACAATGCCTTATGACAAAGCCC
>DUZI01000121.1 GCA_013349595.1 Nitrospirota bacterium | reverse complement strand
TTATAATGAATAAAGCAAAATTAAATAAAATTTGTCGATTATAAAAAGCCTGAAACAGCCCTTTCTATCACTATTTTAATGCAAAGTTCTTGGTTTTATTTTATCAAGTGCATTGGCACATAAGTAGCTGCTTTAAGTAAAGGTGTAACATACATAATACCCATACCAGGTGTATCAAGTTTTCCAGCAAAATAGATAGCCTCAAAGACCCTGTCAGTCATCTCTGAGGATACTACAATGTTAATTACCTCCTTTTCGGGTTCAACGGCAACACCAAGGATACCAAGCCTTTCTCTTATACCTGTTCCTCTTGCGTAATGGATAGTGCCTCCTTGTACTCCTTCTGCAACTGCTGATTTAACTATGTTATCAGCAGCACCTTTTTGCACTATACAAGTAATTAGATTTAGGTCTGTTAAAACAATAATGTTTTTTTTGCTCATTCTATCACCTCTCTTGCTTTTTTTATCTCAAGTCTTTTTACGCAAAGTCCAACAAATAGAACTGATATTATGGGACAAACTGAAGCCATTGAAAGTATCCCAAATCCATCAATACTACCAGATGCTTTTGCAAAACTAAGTCCCATTGCCAATACCAAAGGGACTGTAATAGGTCCTGTGGTAACACCTGCACTGTCCCAACCTAAATTTACATATTTCTCTTCTGAAATAATAGTAAAAATGATGGCAATTATGTATAAAGGTATAACTATTGTGTGGATTGGTATGTTGAAGATTATTTTGATAACTCCTATCATCAATCCGATTGCAACACCAAGGCTAACTGAAATCATTACAAGTTTTTTTCTAAAAGCACCATTTGTAAGATTTTCAACAGTAATTCCTAAGGCATTTAAAGCAGGTTCAGCAAGGGTTGCTCCATAGCCAAGCAGGAAGGCAAAGATAAAACAAACATAAAGACCAATAATTTCACTAAAAAATGGTGAATTGCTTACTGATTCCAACGATAAATAAGCCGCCGGGACAAGCCCACCTACTTGAGCACCAAGATTTGAAAGACCGTAATTGAGGCCTAAATTAAAAAATGACATGCCAAGGAGAGATAAAATTATACCGTAAAGTATGATTTGACTATTGTGAATCGGTTCATTGATAATCTTTTTTTGAATGAATAATAAGAATAGAACTAATGGAATAATAGCCTGAATTGATAGGATAATACTATCAAAAAATGGATTACTAAGATTTGTTTGTATTACTGTCTCTTTAGGCAAAATGGTTAATTCAGAAGGAGATATTGTTAACCTAAGCATAATACCAAGTATTAAGACAGATGTGATTGGTATAAGCGAGGCAAGTGTTACAATACCAAAACCAGGTAATACCTTTGAGCTGTGTATGTGCTTTATTGCACTTGCAGTACCAATACCAAGAGAAAGAATCAAAGGAACTGTAACAGGTCCGGTAGTGACTGCGCCACAATCCCATGCAAGGCCTATAATTGAGGACAAAAGCTCGTCTTTTGAACAATAATATGTAAGGATTAAAGTAGGGATTAAGGTAATGTAAATGAGCCTCTTAAGGCTCCAGCTGTAAATAAACATTAAAATTCCCAAAGTGGTAGCAACCCCCACACCAAGTCCGACTGCAATAACAGTTAAATAGGCATAGTCCGTAAGCATTGCAAATAATAGGGGAGATTTTTGTTGTGATACAATCTTTCCAGCCTCTTTTAAAACCGCTATGGCAGGTTCTGCAAAGGTAGCGCCAATACCAAGCAAAAAGGCAATTAATAGAACAAGTCGCTTTGATACTTTTAAAGGCAAATAACTCCCGATTGTCTCCCCAAAGGGCATTAGTCCTACTTTAAGTCCTTCCATAAAAAGCATAAGTCCGATCACTACAGATATAAGCCCAAGGCTTATATCTATCCAACCATTTATAGGTTGTCTAATTACAATTACCTGAAATAGGGCAAGATATAGGGCAATTGGGACTACTACTATGAATTGTTCATTCCATCTTTTTTTTATATAGGGATTTAAAATAATTAGGGCATCTTTTAAAGAGTATTTTATCTTTTTATCGATAAGGGGATGCTCTGAATTTAGCTTGTTATAGCTAATATACTTATAATCAGTTTTTATTTCCTTTAAATATTCACTATACTTGACAGTCTTCATAATAATTACCTTTGCATGATTGAATTCTTAAAAAGGCAGTCATTAGGAGAATAAATTTTGTCATCACAGTTGTTGCACCAGTCAGATAGTTTAATAAAAAAGAGACTAATTTACCAAAATTGACAGAAAACAAGGATGCACATACCGCAATTATAATAGAACCCTTAAAACTCTTGCAAATTGAAAGGCAATTAGTGCTGGAAATATTAGAAGGGCAGAGATAGGCAATATGCCTACAATCTTCATTGTAAGAACAACTGTTATGGCTGTCATGATTGAAATCATGTTATTAGTATTTATTCCTGTAACTTTAGCAAAGTCCTCATCAAAGGTTATTGATAGGATTTCTTTGTAGTAGTTGGTAATAAAAAAGAGAGTTGCCAGTGTAAGTATTAATGAGGTATAAATTTCATCAATAGTAACAGTCAGGATACTTCCAAAGAGTAAGCTAAATAAATCCCCCACCAGCACTTGCAACTATTACACCTAACGCAATGCCCATTGATGAAATTATTCCTATAGCAGAATCACCATAGACACGAGTATGTTTGATGATTTTCATTATACTCAAAGAACTGATTATAACTATTGGTAGGGATACATAGAAGGGGTTTGTTTTTAAGAAAAGACCTACTGCTGAACTGCCAAAGGTTACATGGGCAAGACCATCACCAATCAATGAAAACCTCCTTAACACAAGTATAACACTCAAAATAGAACATAAAGAGGCAATCAATGCCCTATGAATAAAGCCATAGGCAAGGAACTCATTGATTGAACTTATTACCTCTATAACATCTTAGTGTTTGTGACAGATTAGGTGTTGGGATACACTTCCAAAGTGTTTTGTCATATGTTCTGAATGACAGAACTCGTCAAAAGTGCCATAGAAGATTATTATCCAAATAAAGCAACTTATTGGCATACTCGCCTATTGTCCCTGTGTCATGAGTAATCAAAAGGATTGTGGTTTTTCTATTCAAATTTAAATCAGAGTTTTTTGTATCTTTGAGGTTTTGACATTGTTATCTTGAATCCTATAAAGCCCCATTGACACAACTTCACTGACTATGCAAGGGAAGGTTTGTTAGAGTTGTTCTCTGTGGAAAGTATCCTAATCTATGCCAATCCTT
>DUZI01000341.1 GCA_013349595.1 Nitrospirota bacterium | reverse complement strand
ATCTTTCATTTGTTAAAAAATGCCTATGAAGCCACATCAAAAGGTGGTAAGATTTGTATATCAACCTATTCTGAAGATGATAAAATTATAATAACAATTAGTGATACAGGTTCAGGTATTGATAAGTCAATCATAAAAGAAATCTTTGAACCATTTTTTAGTACAAGGGAAAACAGGATAGGTATGGGTTTACCACTTGTAAAACAGATAGTAACAGAACAATTTGGTGATATACAATTGGAGAGTCAGATAAACAAGGGGACTATATTTAAAATAGTTTTCCCAGTTAAATGGTGTGTACTTGCAGATAATATTAGAAAAGAGGTTACAAATGGAGTCAAAAGCTGAATTTATAAGGAAAAAATTGTTGGAGTTTTATAAGGGTTCAATACCTGACTATGTGGTAAATGCAGGGAAGAGCCACATAACAATTAGACAACAAGAGACACCTTTTACATCAAGAGAGTATGTAGTAACCATCTGCTCAGTCCACGAGTATTTTACCTCTGAAAGTGACAAAGATGAAAGCGAATTGGCAGGCATGACTGGAGAACCTAATTTTATATATAAACTTGCCCTTGAGTGTCTTAGGTGGTTTAAATTTATAAGCCCTGAAGAGTTTAAATAAACCCAAATACAGCGATAAGGATGGGGCTCTGAAGTTAATAGCGATGTTTTGGCAGCAGTTCTTTGCGACTATAGCGTTAAACAGCCACAAGTGTTTGAACCCGAAGGAACTGGGTCTCCAAAAAGTCGCAAGACTTTTTGGGGTGGTAGTTGAGTTTTGCGGCTGCAGTGAAAAGAGCATTAGGACTGTTAAAACGAACGAAAGAGACTTATCCTTATTGCTGGATCTCGGATAAAGATTTTTTTGCAAAGTAAATTTTTTTCTATTTTTTGGAAATTCTGAGGCCTATATTGTTAGAGTAAATAGTTAATTTTAAAAGGGGTGAAGAATTGTTATGACAATCTTGGACAAAATCAAAGAGAAAAAAATAGAACGTTTAAATGATGCAAGGGCAAAGATTAGCCTTAAAGAGATAAAGTCAATGGCACTTGACACTGTAACTCCAAAGGATTTTAAATCATCTATAAAAAAAGCAGACTCTCAAACAGTTAAATTAATAGCAGAGATTAAAAAGGCATCTCCGTCAAAGGGCATCATATCAGAGCAATTCAATCATATAGAAATCGCAAATATCTATGAGGATACACCTGTTTCAGCAATATCAGTCCTTACAGAGGAAGATTTCTTTATGGGTTCCACTGATATATTAAAGGATGTCAGAAAAATAGTAACAAAGCCTATACTCAGAAAGGATTTTATATTTGAGGAATACCAAATATATGAAACAAGGGCAATGGGAGCTGATGCATTATTACTGATCGCTGCAATGCTTGATAAAAACCAATCTAAAGAACTTATAGCCCTTGCAAGTGAATTATCTCTTTCAGTTTTATACGAAATCCATAATGACTATGAACTAGAAAAGGCACTCTCAATCAATGTTGACATAATTGGTGTAAATAACCGTAATCTTAAGACCTTACAAATAGACATAATTACATCTGAAAGGCTTGCATCATTGATTCCAAAAGATAAAGTCAAGGCATCAGAAAGTGGGATTGATAACCCTTCTCATGTGAGCAAGATAAATAACCTTGGTTTTGATGCAATCCTAGTGGGGACTGCAATCACAAAGAGCAAAGACAAACGGGCAAAGATTATTGAGTTAACAAGTGCCCAAATACAGCGATAAGGATGGGGCTCTGAAGTAAATAGCGATATTTTGGCAAAAGTTCTTTGCGTCTGGAGCTTTAAACAGCCGCAAGTCTTTGAACCCGAAGGAACTGGGTCTCCAAAAAGTCGCAAGACTTTTTGAGGTGGTAGTTGAGTTTTGCGGCTGCAGTGAAAAGAGCATTAGAACTGTCAAAACGAACGAAAGAGACTTATACTTATCGCTGGATCTCGGAAGCGTTTAGATGGAAAACCTTAAAGATAATCCATTTTTAATAGATATTGATCAGGTTGATTCTTTGTTTAACAAACTTGTATTTCGTACAGAACAAGCAGATCCTATATGTTGTCGCACAGAATGGCAGATATCCTTTCATGAAGCATTCAGTCCTTTCAGGAGTTTGATTATAAATAATACAGAGGACAGTTTAATTGCCTTTGCCACATACTTTTTCCCATCAGTAGGGTATATATTAGAGCCTTTAGAAAATCATTGGTTTTTTGCTTGCCCATTGCTTGGAGATAACCCAAACGAATTGCTAATTTCACTGCTTCAAAAAGAACCTTTTCTTAAAAATCCGCCTTATATAATAATTAGTGGACTAATTAGAGAGAGTAAAATAACAAGGACTTTAATCCGTTTTTTTCAAAAAAGGTATGATATATCACTACTTGAACCTACTTTATACAGGAGTGCTTCCCTTGAGGATGGTTTAGATGGTTATCTCTCAAGGAGAACTGCCAAATTAAGAAAAAATCTAAAATCCGCAGAGAGAAAAGCTCAGAGAGAAAATATAGTCTTTGAGTTTGTCAATCCTAAATCAATTCAAGAGGCTGATTCTATATATTCAAAAGTAACGGACATTGAAAGGAGGAGCTGGAAAGGTATTAATAACTGTGGGATCACTGTCCAACCATCTTATAGTTTTTATAGATTGTTAATCATGAGGATGACACTCTCAAAGACAATCAGGATACTCTTTGCAAGACATGGGAGTAAGTACATAGGGTATATGTTTGGAGGTGTCGCAGGTGGTTATTACAGAGGGCAGCAATTTAGTTACGATGAAGATTATAGTCATTATTCCATAGGCAATCTCTTACAAATTAATATGATAAATAGGCTTGCACAAGAGAATATCCAGCGATATGATATGGGGCAAGATATGGAGTATAAGAGGATTTGGGCAGAAATTAGATTAGAGACAAATACTATTTTGTTAAAACCAAAAGTATATAATAACCCAAAAATAGCGATAAGAAGTGCTGTTTCAGAATTTTTATAATCGACGATTTCATTTCAATTTTGCTTTATTCATTATAATGCAATGCCTTATGACAAAGCCCTAGAGACTTTTTTTTATAAGGTGTCGTATAAAAATTCCACACCAGCCCTTCCTATCTTACTTGCTGATTTTATTAAGCTTTTTAGTTCTATCGCCGATTTTGGGAATCAAATTAGTTGTAATTATATTCTTGTAAAAACTTGATATTAAGTAGTTTACTTATCATCATAATTGTCTAATAAAATTTACTATAATTTTGTAACAGAGCATCATTTTCTAGTTAATAGATTTGGCATAATCATAGGAACTTCTTGGCT
>DUZI01000266.1 GCA_013349595.1 Nitrospirota bacterium | reverse complement strand
TGATTATAACCGCCTTCAAGAACCCCGAACCTTCTACCCTTACATTTGTTGATTGAAAATTCTTTTAGCAAGGTCCCTATGGTCTCATAATCCTCAGTAGTCAACATGCCGCCCCAGTCGTCTTCATGTCTGTCAAACCCAGCTGAAACAGCGACAATGTCGTATTCCCGAGTCTTATCGAGTTTTCTCATGATGTTATCTATAAATTCTAACCTAAGTTCTCCCCTGGGGTGATAGTATTCAACTGCTTCATTGCCGGCAAAGGTATTTGCAGTTCCATCCCCGTAATGAAGATCGAAATCTAAAATAAAGGCGCTTTTGATTTTACCATCTGCAAGAAGCCTCTTTACTGCAATAGCAATGTTATTAAAATAACAAAACCCCCAGCACGACGAAGGGCTTGCATGATGCCCCGGGGGTCTTATAAGCCCAAACGCAGGTTCACCCTCAAATGCAAGCTCTGCTGCCTTTATAGCTCCACCAGCGGCAAGTCTTGCGATCTCAAATAAACGAGATTGATGAGCAACAGAACCTATATGGGGAGGACTATGCACAAGTTTAAGGTCAGTCTCAGAAGCGGGGAGAGGCTCAAGAAATCCATAAATCCCCATTAATGCGTTGGTTATAGCCCACATTCTTCCTTCTGACGAAGCAGGGTCGTGTGTATAAACCTCATGAAATCTCTCATGAAAAATAATCTTCACTTTTTACCTCCTGTTTGAGCTTTTAATATATTCTACACTATATAAGCTTTTATAGAATTAGTTAGTAGCAGGCAATCAACCCGAATGATTAGACATTTTATGGTAACTACACATCTCTGTTTCGAAACTTTTGTTAAAATATTGTTTAATTACTTCTATGAAAAAGGCAGCAAATTTCAGAAAACAGTCTATGCCAATCCTCAGGGGGCACCACCTTATATGTCTACACTTCTTCACAGGTGAAGGATATGATGAGGCATTTATAAAAAATCTTTCGGATATCATTAACAAGGCAAAAATTGAGGGTGTTAAAACATGCAGTGGGCCTGATGATGTCTGTATTAAATGTCCACATCTCAAAAATAATGAATGCAGGTATGATGAAAATGCCGATTTAGAGATAAAAAAGATGGATGAGATGGCATTAAGTTTACTAAAAACAGCTCCTGATACAACTGTAAGTTGGGAGGAAATAAACGGCAAAATCCCTGAAATATTTGCCGAGTGGTACCAAAGCTTCTGCTTGGATTGTGACTGGAAAAAGGTTTGCGGCAAAAGCCGCTTCTTTGAGATATTAAAAAATAGGGATTAGAAATCCCAAAAATAGCGATGGGAAGGGCTGTTTCAGGATTTTTATAATCGACGATTTCATTTTAATTTTGCTTTATTCTTTAATAATGCAATGCCTTCCTGCCAGAGCATATATTCAATCTCTTTTAGAAGTGGCAATAAGGTTTCTTTATTTTTTGCAGAAATGCAAATCCCTTTATACCTGTTTAAAGCATAGTTTATGTCGCTTTCTTGAACCTTGTCTTGTTTATTAAATACCAATAGGCTTGGCTTTTTATCAAGATGGAGGTCTTTCATTATGTTCTCTACAGAAAGGATATGCTGTTCGTATTGGGGATTTGATAAATCTACTAAATGCATTAAAAGATGGGCATCGTCTAATTCTTCAAGGGTTGCCTTAAAGGCAGACTTAAGTGGCTTAGGTAAATCCCTGATAAATCCCACAGTGTCTGTGATGATTGCCTCTCTATGTCGGGGGAATCTTAATCTCCTGCTTGATGTATCAAGGGTAGCAAACATCTTGTCTTCGACAAATACATTACTATCAGTCAATGCGTTTAAAAGGGTTGATTTCCCAGCATTTGTATAACCGATGATTGATACAATGGGTATCCCCTCAGAGGTCCTTCTTTTTTTGCGCTGTTGTCTTGCTGAGGTAAGATGCTTTAATTCATTCTCAAGCCTTGTTATCTTTTCTCTAATACTTCTTCTGTCTATCTCAAGCTTTGTCTCTCCTGGACCACGACCCCCAATACCACCCATCAGTCTTGACATGGCAGTGCCTTTACCAGATAATCTTGGAAGCATGTATTTTAATTGAGCTAATTCAACCTGCACCTTGCCATCTCTACTATGTGCCCTCCTTGCAAAAATATCAAGAATGAGTTGTGAGCGGTCTATGACCTTGAGTTCTGTTTTATCTGTAATTGCCTTGTTTTGAGATGGGGTGAGTTCTTGATGAAAGATTAAGATGGTTGCACTCTTTTGCATAGCATTAATAATTATCTCTGATAGTTTCCCCTCACCAAGAAGATATTTTGGATTAATCTCCTTTAGCCTCTGGACAACGGTATCAATAACTTCTATATCAGCAGACTTTGATAGCTCCTCTAATTCAGAAAGTGAATCATCAAGCTCATATCTACTCTTTACATCGGCAACAATCAGTATTGCCCTTTCTGTGTTTTCTTTACTATCAAGCAAAATGCTTCTACCTATAGATGCTTCAAGTTCAGTAACAAAGTCATTGTAGTCAATGTGAAATCTGTAAAAATCATCGGTCATTACATTTTGTCTTTTTACAGAATCTGAGGGCATAAGATAGGCCAAATGTATCTTATGAGGTAATCCCTCTTTGATTGTAATGGCAGCCATCATGTCAAATCTTAATAAAGAAAGGTCTGTAAAATCGTCCTTATTAAATGGTTCTTCATAAAGATGGGTGTGGATATATCTTAATCCCCTTAAGGCACTCCTACCAATCCTGTAATCCTCAAGGCTTGGGATATAAAGACCTTTTGTATCACCAATTATTACATGGGTGATTACACCGTCTCTTGTAGCAATCAAACCGAGTTGTCTTTGTAATTGGTATGAAAGGCTGGTCAGTTGTCTTGCAAGTTCATGCGTTATTAATTGATTTAATGGGATTTTTCTTCTATATAGTCGTTGAATAGATTGAAGAAGGGCTTTTTTTATACCAGTTGTATTACCGTAAACCGTTGAGATACCTTTTGCTCCTTGTAAAAATTTTAATCAAAAATCAACCGAGATCCTGCGATAAGGATAAGTCTCTTTCGTTCGTTTTGACAGTTCTAATGCTCCTTTCGCTACAGCCGCAAAACTCAACTACCACACCAAAAAGTCTTGCAACTTTTTGGTGACCCCGTTCCTTTGGGTTCAAACACTTGCGGCTGTTTAAGGCTCCAGTCTCAAAGAACTGTTGCTAAAACATCGCTATTGACTCCAGAGCCCTTCCTATCGCTTTTTTAAGACCAACCCTTCCTACTTGATTTTATTAAGTTCTCAGTCCTGTCGCTGATTTTGGTGCCCTTAATCCCTCTTGACTTTTA
>DUZI01000267.1 GCA_013349595.1 Nitrospirota bacterium | reverse complement strand
CCTTATGACAAAGCCCTAGGAACTTTTTTTTATAAGGTGTCGTATAAAAATTCCACACCAGCCCTTCCTATCTTATTTGCTGATTTTATTAAGCTTTTTAGTTCTATCGCCGATTTTGGGCAGGAGCTATGGTTTGACAGTTCTATTGCCCCTTTCGCTACGGCCGCAAAACTCAACTACCACCCCAAAAAGTCTTGTGACTTTTTGGGGACCCCGTTTCTTTGGGTTCACACACTTGCAGCTGTTTAACGCTCCAGTTGCAAAGAACTGTTGCCAAAACATCGCTATTCACTTCATAGCCCCATCTTTATCGCTGTATTTGGGTATTTAAAATTTAGCAACAAATAATTTTTTACCATAAAAAAAGGAATACCCAAATAAATCTTAATTGCCTATGGGTATTCCTTAATAGACTACAAAAAATTAAACTATTTTTTCTTTGAAGTCTTAGATGGAGCTTTTGCTGGTGTATTTTTTGCTGGTGCCTTTTTGGTTGCTGCCATTTTGTTCACCTCCTTTCATTTGCTGCAAAATATAATTTCGCAGATTTTAGTTTATACTCTCCCTAAAAGCGTAATACGCTTTTCTGCCAATAGCTTTCTCAATGCAGGATCTTTCTTTTTCCTTATCTTAAAATCTTCTTGATTTATGAAGTTACAATTGATCTTTTTAGAAAATTTTTTTTCCAATTCTTGAATACTGGCAAGTAAGGGAGGCGTGAGTGAACCAACAATAATCAAGTCAACAATAGGAGTATCTTCTCCAGCAGCATAGGCACCATAGATAAATCCAGTCTTAATTCTATTTGATTTAAGAAGGCTTTTTAAGGCACCGTGAAGACCAAGAGATTTAGATATAAGCCCTTTCAGTTCATTAAAGAGTTCTGATTCTTTGTTTGCCTTAAAATATTTAAGATTTGCTACCTTTTCACTTGTTACAATATCCATCTCTTCAAGCTTATCAAGTTCTCTCTTGATGCCTGAAGGATTTTTTTTCAATATGCCTGCCAACTCCCTAATATAAAACTTGTCATCAGGTCTGTTAAGTAAGAGTTCAAGTATCTCAGCCCTTATTGATGATGAAAATAATGTCTTCAACATAATAAGGTAATTATATAGGAATAAATCTTATTTGTCAACAAAAAAATATATATTTGCAACGATAGTTGCAAATATAAAACAAATGTTTCTTACATGATAACTAACTCTCCCCTAAGACTCCCTGAAGTCTTTATGGCTTGTAAAATTGCCACAAGGTCTTTTGGCGTGACACCAAGGGCATTCAGCGCCTTTACTAACTGTCCTATGGTAGTTCCTTTTACCTCTGTTAGTGAAACTTTTTTTTCTTCAACCTTCATATCAGTTTGTTGAGTTGTCACCGTTTGTGCAGTTTGAGGTGCAAGTGGTGAAGGTTGTGATACTTGTGGCTCAGTCTTTATGCTTATGGTAAGACCTCCGTGGGCAATAGCAATAGGGTTTATCTTTACATGTTCACCTATTACAATGGTGCCAGTCCTCTCATTTATGACTACCTTTGCAACATTGTCCACCTTTATTTCAATGTTTTCAAGACTTGCCATAAGATCGACAACCTTATTTTTATACTCTGCTGGGATAGTTATTGATATATTTGAGGGTCCTTCTGCCTTTGCATAATTGCCCTTTAAGAATCTATTGATTGCTTCTTCTGTGTGTTTTGCTGTTGTCAAATCTTGAACAATCAAGTTAAGGTCAATTCTATCTTTTTTGTTTAATTGCACGGGCACTTCCATTTCCACTGTAGCACCATTTGGTATGGTTCCAACATTTGGATGATTTTTTATTGATTGGGTACCTGCCCCCCCTGCAAGAAAGCCGCCGATAGATACGGGTCCTTGAGCCACAGCATAGACATTATTGTCAGGACCTTTTAGTGGGGTCATTATTAGTGTACCACCCTGAAGGCTCTTGGCATCTCCAATTGAAGACACTTGAACATCAAGTTTTGAACCTGGCTTTACCATTGTCTGAAGTCGGGCAGTAACCATAACAGCAGCAATGTTTTTTGTCTTACCTTTTATATCTGCGGCATTTACCGTAATACCCATTTTTGTGAGCATATTTGCAAATGGTTGGAATATATAAGTTCCATCTTTATCACCAGTTCCGTTAAGCCCGACAACTATGCCGTAACCAACAAGTTCATTTTCTCTTATGCCTGAGAAGTTTGCTATGTCTTTAATCCTCTCCCCATAGGCACTTGACAGGGGATAGATAATTAAGATTAAAAAGATTATAAAGATAAAATATTTAAGGCTTGTTCTATTCATTTTTATATAACCTCCTAAAAGGGCCATATACTGTCAATCACCCTTGTAAACCAACCCTGTGATTGTTTATCAGATAATACCCCATCTCCTACAAGATATATCTGTGCATCTGCCACATATTGAGATTGAATCGTGTTATTTGAGCTTATGTTATCAGGATTGACAATTCCTCTAAAGACAAGGATCTCTTTTTCATTGTTAGCCAAGATTTCCTTCCTTGACTCTATAACAAGGTTGCCATTTGGCAATACTTCTACCACTTTTGCAGTTATGGTTGCAGTAAGTTTCCCTTCCCTTGTGGTATCACCTTTACCAGAGAAGTTTGATTTAGCACTCCCCTTTACTGACGGTGTAAAATGCATATATTTCCTTGCTATTTCAAGGCTTGCAGTAGTCGGTAGTCCGAGCATTTCACCTATGCGATCGTCTTGTGTAGCTGTTCTGCTTGAGTTTGTAGTAGCCTTCTTTGATGCTGCTGACTGTTCATTTATGACAACTGTAAGCAAGTCATTGATACGACGAGCCTTTCTATCCTCATAAAGCGATGCAGAATTTATCCACAAGGAACCATCAGAACTTTTTTTTGTAACTCTCTCATGTTCATGATAATACCTATCAGGCATTGGTGCCTCTTTGATGTCCCTTGCCTCTCTCATGGTGTTACATCCATAAATAGTGAATATCAAGGCAAATAAAATAATCAGGTTTTTCTTCATTGATAACCTCCTGTTTTCTCAATTGTATAAACTGTTGTCTCTATGGTGAAAATGTCTTTATTGAATCTGAACTACTACGGTATTTTGAGATTCCATAATACCAGTAATCTCTTTTTTAGTTGCCTCACAATATACCCTTGCTGAACCACCAAGAGGGGCATCTGCTTTTAGCACCCCTTGAGTTGAGAGCATAATTGAACCAGAGAGCAAATGGACATCAACCCTCTGCCCTCTTTTAATTACAAGGGTCTCTGTTAAATGACTATCCCTAATTACAATGCCTTGAGCAAGGTTATTAGCAGCAATCTTGCCTTCTATCTGTGATTTATTTGTTATTGCCCCTGCAGGCACCCTTGAATTT
>DUZI01000278.1 GCA_013349595.1 Nitrospirota bacterium | reverse complement strand
TGTGTCTCTTTTAATAAAATCAATACTTATGACTGGTATAGACAACGAGTTTATCATCTCGATCATACTTACAACTGTGAAAGTAGAGCAGATGCCTTTGCTAAATCTCTTGAGTGGGGAGATAGGATACCAACGGGCATACTTTTTAGATGTCATAGACAATTATTTGAAGACAAAATACCCTTCATACAAGATGTGCCTCTTTCTTCACAGTCCTTTGATATTTCAAAGGTATCAAAGACAGTTCAAGAATTTTACCCTTAGCAAGTTTTTTGGCTTTTATCCCTCTATTTATAAAGGATGATTAATTTATGTCTATCAAGAATCTTGATATATTTTTCAATCCAAAAAAGATTGCAGTCATTGGTGCAAGTGAAGAGAAAGGCACCATTGGTTATTATGTATTTAGAAATTTGCTTGGTAAAGGGTATAAAGGTATCGTCTATCCTGTCACATCTCGATTTGAAGGTGTTCATGGTGTTGAAGCCTATAAAAGTATATTGAACATACCCCATCCAATAGATCTTGCTGTTGTTGCTACACCATCAAATCAACTATATACTGCCCTTGATGAATGCGGTATCAAAGATGTAAAAGGTGTGATTATATTAACTCCCAATTTTGATGTCCGTTCTAACAATCCTCAACAACTTGAGGCACAAATTAAACAATTATCAAATATATATGGTTTTAGGGTGCTCGGACCCAATTCTTTAGGATATATTCGCCCCTCTAAAAACATAAATTTAAGTATATTCAAACAAACTCCCCAAAAAGGTAATATTGCACTAATATCACAAGGAGGCATCTTCTGTTCTGCCTTTCTTGAAAGGGCGGTAGGTAAAAATGTAGGATTTAGCTACTTTATCTCTCTTGGAGAAAAAATAGATATCGATTTTTCTGATTTAATAGATTTTTTAGGCATTGACCCTGAAACAAAGGCTATCATACTTTATGTCCAGAATATTAGGGTTGGTAGAAAATTTATTACAGCAGTAAAAAGTTTTTCAAGCACAAAGCCTATTGTCGTTGTAAAGTCTGGAAAACAAAGTACAAATATAAAACACTCTATTACCCATTCAGGTCTTTTAGCAGGTGCGGACAAAGTATATGAAGCAGCCTTTAAAAGGGCAGGTGCAGTCAGGGTTGATGAAATACTTGATTTATTTTACATAACTGAAACCCTTGCAAAACAAAAGAGGCCAAAGGGTAAGAGACTTGCCATAGTAAGTAATGCAGTTGGTGCCGCAGAATTGACCGTTGATGCACTTATGAGGGTTGATGGCGTATTGGCAGAACCTGAGGAACATACCCTTTTAGAAATTGAGAGAGGGCTTCGTTTAAAACGGAAGGTCTATAATCCCATATATCTTCTTGCTGATGACGGACCTTCTGATTATGAGGTGGTTATAAAAAACTTAATCAAAGATAAAAATATTGACGGCTTGATGGTCATTCATGTGCCCTATCCAGGAATTAATCCAAAAGAAATCGCAGAAGTAGTTGTTAATACCATTAAAACAACTCCTCATATACCCATATTCACTACTTGGCTTGGTGATCAAAATGTTTACAGTGCTAGAGATTTCCTTAATAGTAAAGGAATCCCAACATTCGTCACCCCTGAACAGGCTGTCAGGAGTTTCATTTATATGTATAGATATGATTACAACCTAAAACTCTTACAAGAAACACCAGAGGCAATACTCAAAGATTATGTCCCAGACTTTAAAAAGGCTCAGGAGATTATAAATGAAGCAGTTAATAACAAGAGAGAGATATTAAGCCTTCATGAAACAATGAAGATACTTTATGTGTATGGAATCCCAAACATTGAAACACATATAGTAAGTACAGAACAAGAGGCAGTTGATATATCAGAAAAAATAGGTTATCCAGTAGTCTTAAAGATTGATTCAGTCAAGATTTTTTATAAACAACAAAAAGGTGGTGTAATTTTAAATATTACAAACAAAGAATCAGTGATTAATGCCTTTAAAAATCTCAAAGAACTCGCCGTCTCCATTGATGACCCCGATTCAAAGGTAATCATACAGCCAATGATTATAAAAAGAGGCTTTGAGATTGCCATAGGTGCTAAAAAAGACCCAAGTTTTGGGACTGTTATTTTATTTGGGACAGGTGGAGAGTTTTTTGAGGCACTTAAGGATTACTCTATAGCACTACCACCATTAAACCAAACCCTTGCCAGAAGAATGATGGAAGAGACCAAAATATACAATTATCTTAATAACTTACCAGAGTATAAGGATATTCTTAGATACCTTGAGGAGATACTTGTTAAGTTTTCGAGTCTTATTGTTGACTTTCATCAAATCAAAGAGATTGAGATTAATCCCTTCCTTGTATCTTCAAAAGAAGGGCTTGCGATTGATGCAGGCATCCTTCTTGACAGGAAGACCTTTGATTCAAAAACACATATTGATACCTTATGTCCACCCCATTTATCAATAACACCTTATCCATTCCAGTATATAAAAGAAGCTACAACCCAAGATGGCGAAACTATATTGATTAGACCAATTAGGGCTGAAGACGAACCTCTAATTTATAACCTATTTAAGAGTCTCTCTGAAGAAACAATAACCTTTAGATTCTGTCAGAGGCTTGTTGATATGCCCCATGAAAAGTTGGTTAGGTATTGTCAAATAGATTATGAAAGGGAACTTGCCTTTGTCGCATTGATGAAAGACAAAAGTGGTAATGAAACAATAATAGCTGATGTAAGAATTAGCAAGATGCCTGATTTAGAAAATGCTGAACTTGCTATCCTTGTCTCTGACAAATGTCAAGGAAAGGGAATTGGTAACATATTGATGCAATATTGCATTCAAATAGCCAAAGAAATAGGACTTAAATCTCTTTGGATGGAAATACTAAAAAACAACAATCGTATGCTGTACTTAGGGCTGAAAAATGGCTTTAAACAGGCTTATGATGACGAGGATATGGTAAGGGTTGTGCTTCAATTATAATGGTGCTTGTCAAGACTTGAAGTGACAACTTCTTTATCCTTATGCTACTGACTACAAGTAGTTCCCTATCATTTTATCCCTTGTTTTTGGCAAAGAATCAATAAACCCAAAAATAGCGCTTAGGAAGGGCTGGTGAAGGATTTTTATACGACACTTTATAAAAAAAAGTTCCTTGGGCTTTGTCATAAGGCATTGCATTATAATGAATAAAGCAAAATTAAAAAAAATCTGTCGATTATAAAAAGCCTGAAACAGTCCTTCCTAAGCGCTATTTTAAGGATAGACATGGAACTTGAGATGCTCTATGGTAAGATACAAGAGGAATATTGTGATATGGTAAATTAAAAAGTCCCTCTTTTTAAAGAGGGACTTATAAACTATTTATAAACGTGTTTATTAACT
>DUZI01000239.1 GCA_013349595.1 Nitrospirota bacterium | reverse complement strand
TCCACCAATATCGTGATCTTCTATCAATACAGACAGGGCTACCCTGTCTTCCTGTTGTAAATAACTAACACGAGAGAGGTCTGTTAGTCTTATATTTACATCATTAAGCATTGAAAGGGGTATGAGGTAACTAAAGGATGAATCCTTACTGCCGAGTGCAAGTCTCTTGCCTTTTGCATCAGCAACCTTTGTGATTGGACTATTTTCTTTTGTCACTAAAACTGCATGAGACTTAATTTCCTCTTTAAGGATGGTTTTTAATAACACCTTAATCTTTTTTTTATGTTTATGTTTGGCTTCACAATATATGGCAGGGTCTAAAAAGGCTATATGATTATCATCCTTACTGATCTCTGCAATTGCCGTTTCATAATCAGCTGGTATCTTTAAATTGATCTTTCGCTTTAAGGCTGACTCAAGATAATATTTAATTGGCATAAACCTCTCTATAATTATTCCTGCCCTCTCTTCTGGTAATGCAATGATGTTTAAAGGAGAGCCTTCATAGTTTATAGGGGTATAGGTTGATTGTTCTGTTGTTTTCTTAGAATCCTTACAGCCTATAATGGCTATAACTACAAGAAGAATTAGAAATAATAAAAACCTTCTCTTCATAGATAATCTAAAGGTTCTCTAAAATCATGGCTGAAAGCAAAGGAAACATTATCTCGTGATGTCCTGTAAAAGCAAAGTGTCTGCCACCTAATTGGGTTGGTCTCTTTAATATGTTTACTGTAGGGCGATAGTGTTGGATAAAGTCAAAGTTGGCAGTAGTAAAGTCATTTGCCTTAAAGCCAAGATTTCGAACAATATTGAGGGCCTTGAGAAATATTTCAGGCATTATCACCGCAGAACCAAGATTGATAAGGACACCACCCTCAAGCCCTGATACGACTTCTGTAAATAATCTAAAATCCCTCATGCTTCCCTCACCAATAGATGCCCCTTTTGCTTCAGGGTGCATGTGTATAATATCTGCACCAATGGCTACATGAACTGTTGCAGGGATGGCTTTTTTAAAACAGATTGCAAAAATACTCTTGTCTTTATATTTAAAATCTGATTTTGCTATAAACTCACCAATGGCTGTTCCAATACCAACACCCCTTGCGACACCATTATTGATTGCCTCATTAAGAAACTGGGTGGTCTGTCTTGCCATTCCGAAAAGCCCAGAATCCAATTCCTTTGCTACATCTTCAGAGGTAGCACCCTGATAGGCTATCTCAAAGTCATGAATTATAGATGCCCCATTTGATGCAAATGCTGTTATTACCCCCTTTTCAATCAAATCTATTATAATCGGAGATAAGCCTACCTTTATGGGATGAGCCCCCATAGCAAGGATTATTGTTTTATTGCCCTGCCTTGCTTTTATAATCTCTTGTACAAACAACTTTAAGTCTTTTGAAGCAAGGAAATTTGGCATGGAATCAACAAATTCCTTAAAACTTGCACCACGAATATGTGGTCTTCCTGCATCTTGTAAAGAGGCCTTGCTCAATCTTTCATTGATGCAATAGGTGCGAAGTAAAGATAGGTCTATGTTATTCTGTTTCATCAAAGGCCCTTTTGAATATAAAATCAATGTGTCTTAGATAAAAATCTATATTAAACAATTCTTCCATTTCATCACTAGTTAGATATTTCATCACATCGCTGTCTTTCAGCAATAGTGTTTTAAAATGAATACCCTGTTGCCAACTCTCCATGGCATTTTTTTGGACAACTTGATAGGCTTCCTCCCTTGTTAGCCCCTTATGAGTTAAGGCAAGCAATACCCTTTGAGAGTTAAATAAGCCATAACTACTGTCAAGGTTTTTAATCATGTTATCTGGATAAACATGAAGGCCCCTTAGAATATTATTTAACCTATTGAGCATGTAATCTATGAGAATAAAGCTATCGGGAATTATAATTCTCTCAACAGATGAGTGTGATATATCTCTTTCATGCCAAAGTGCCACATCTTCAAGGGCAGTCAAGGCATTTGTCCTGACAAGCCTTGCAAGTCCAGACAGGTTTTCACAGCCTACGGGATTTCTCTTATGAGGCATTGCCGATGACCCTTTTTGACCTGCAGTGAAGGGCTCTTCTGCTTCTCTGACCTCTGTCCTCTGAAGATGTCTAATCTCTATAGAAATCCTTTCAATCATAGTGGCAGTCAGGGCAAGCGCAGTCATCAATTCAGCATGTCTGTCTCTCTGGATTATCTGGGTTGCTACAGGTTCGGGATGTAGCCCTAATTTCGTACAAACCTTTTCTTCAATTTCGGGAGGTATGTTTGAAAAGGTGCCAACTGCACCAGATATCTTACCAATCTTTATAGTCTCCTGGGCCCTTTTTAGCCTCTCCATATTTCTCTCGGCCTCTTTATACCAAAGGGCAAATTTAAGTCCAAAGGTCATAGGCTCTGCATGAACACCATGACTCCTCCCAATGCAAGGGGTATTTTTATATTTTAATGCCTGTTCTTTGAGGGTCTTTTTTAACATATTCATGTCATCAAGTATAATATCCATAGCCTCAACCATTAAGAGACAAAGGGCTGTATCTGTCACATCGGAGGATGTAAGGCCCTTATGGACATACCTTGATTCAGGACCAATAGATTCTGCTACAGAGGTCAAAAAGGCTATTACATCGTGTTTTACAGTGGCTTCAATCTCATCAATCCTCGCCACATCAAAGTTTGCCTTCTCTTTTATAACCTTTAAAATATCTAAGGGTATCTCTCCTAATTCTGCCCATGCCTCACATACAGCAATCTCCACATCAAGCCATTTTTGATATTTATTCTTAATTTCCCATAGGCTTGCCATCTTTTTGAGAGAATATCTTTCTATCAATTTATCTTGCCTCCTTTATCTTGACATGCTTAAGACTTGTCCAACAGCTGGTATGAAATCTCTCTTTCGAGACATGATTGTGGGCAGGATACAGGTATTATTTTCAATCTTGACATTAAAAGCCTTCTCTACAATCCATATCTCTCCTTGCATAAATATCCTCTCCTGCCTTGAACTTACTGGATTTGTAACAAGCAGTGCAGTCAAATCATAGCCTCCTGATTGTCTTATCCTTTCAAGCTCTTCAAGGATTTCTTGTTCCCTTAAATTAATCTCCTCGCAGTCAAAGACCATTATCTGACTGATACCAAGTTTTTTGCCGCCAATATTAAATTCTTTAAAATCTGCCTCTATGAGTTCTGCAGAAGTCTTTCCTTTTGTTTTAATACTTTCACTAAGTAATTCTTTCCCATACTCCTTGATAGAAATACCAGCAATCTCTGCTAATTTATGTGCTGCAAACTTATCCTTTTCAGTAGTAGTTGAAAGGGTCAGTATGAGGGTGTCTGACAGGATGCCAGAAAGAAGGATACCTGCTATCTCTGGTGG
>DUZI01000235.1 GCA_013349595.1 Nitrospirota bacterium | reverse complement strand
TTTTATCTTTGTTATATCTCCCGTATGCCTAAAGACCTGACCAGGTCTATCTCCAACAAATGTTATTATTGATTTATCCCTCTTCATCAACCTAACTATGTCTTCAGCTGCTGATAGTATGCTCCTATGGACAGTTGAGGCAACATTGAATATCTCACCTTTGACTTGATTAATCTCAGCATGTAAAACCATATCAATTGCCCTACAGACATCTTCAACAAAGACAAAATCTCTCGCTGCTGTTCCATCTCCATGAACTCTTATAGGTTCGTCAACTATACAACTGGTTATGAAGCGTGGAATCGCCTTTTCAAGGTGTTGATAGGGGCCGTAATTATTAAAAGGTCTGATGATAACAGCAGGTATCTCATAGGTTGTCCAGTAAGAATAAACCAATCTGTCTGCCCCTGCCTTTGCCGCTGCATAAGGACTCAGTGGCTTCAGAGGATGTTCCTCATCCATATAATCCTTTTCAGCAGTGCCATATACCTCTGATGTGGAGATATGGATAAACCTCTCAATCCTGTCTTTGTATTTCAACACAGAGTTAGATATCACCTGTGTGCCAATAACATCAGTCTCAAAAAATATATAGTTATCATAAATTGACCTTGTTACATGTGACTCCGCAGCAAAATGCACAACCATATCACTCTGAGACATGAGGGTATCTACAAGTTCAGCATTTCTCACATTGCCATACCAAAATACAAACCTGTCATCACAGTCTTCAGCGCATAGATTAACAGGTAGATTTTCAATACTTCCAGCATAAGTAAGTGCATCGAGGACAATTATTCGATATTCAGGGTATTTGTTATAAATATGCCTTACAAAATTACTTCCTATAAAACCCGCTCCGCCTGTTACAAGTATCGTTTTTTTCAATTATATGCCACCTCCAGTATTTTCTTATGAGTTAGTATATCCAAACTATCACTTCCGTGATTAAAAAGCAAATCTATTATAGACAGATAGGGGACAAAGGCTCCATATAATTGTTTATAAACAGGATGTTTGTAATCTTGAAATTCCACCTTTATGCCCTTTTGTGCAAAATAGTTAGTATCAATGTAATTTCTCCCTGCTGCCCCTTCATAAAAGGTATCGCCATCAAAAAGCTTACAAATAAAAATAAGCCTGTCCATCTTATTGTTTGTCTCTTTTTTAATCCCTAATGATGACGACAGGACAATCTTTTTTTCACCCATACCAAGCCATTCCAAGATTTTCAATATAATGTGCATGTCTATGTCTATCAAAAACTCCCAATGTTTAACATACACATCTTCAAAGAATGAAAGGTAGTTTCCCAAAAAGGGAGACTTTGAATAACTCATCATTATTGACTTAAGGTGTTTTTTTCTCCAATTCTCCTTATTGTCAATCCTTACATCCTTGATAAGGGGCATTTCTGATAATTTTACATGAACAGGTACTGTCAACCATTGAATTCCATTGGCAGTCTTTATACGATTGCGATTTCTCCAGCCTTCTTTGTCATACTGGACATCATCATAGATAACAAAGACATCGCTCCTATAAACCTGTTCAAAAAAACCAAGCCAAGGCAAATAACCTGGCTGAAGGATACCTATTGTCTTACCCATCATTTACTTGTCACTGACACAGCCTTCGCTTTCCTGAAAACTCAGCACCTCTTTTCTCTTCGATTCAGCTGTCTTTATTATCTTCCAATAATTATGTTTCCAAGAGCGATATTTCCAGTCAGGGCAGTCTCGACACATCTGTATCTCCTTTGCCTTTTTCTCAAGGTGTTTCTGTCTGTAGTATTCAAAACCCTCACCATGCCAGATTTCTTTGATGCTTTTTTCGTGGACATTTCCCATATCCGTAACTGCAGCTATGTCAAAGCCACAAACCATTACCTTGCCCCTTGAATCAATGTTTAACCTCTCAAAGATAAAAGGACAGGGTATCATCTCTTCTGGAGGCAAATAAGGCGTAGAGTCTGCAGATTTATTAGGGTCATTTATACCCCATGTGAGGTATTTTCTCTTTTGGAAGGTATCCACTATTGGCTCCCAGTATTTTGCAACTTCATCAATATCCACCCCAACCTGATTCACGCCACTTGCAATAATCTTTGTAGCGCTCTTAAGTTTGTTCCTCATATCAACCATTCTTTTTACATTTCTGACAAGTGTATCCCAATTTAGCCCTGTCCTGACCTTTGCGTATGTCTCTGGGTCTGAGGCATCTACGCTAAACTCTATCATATCAATCTGTGCCTCAAGAAGACGGATACTGTCTTCTTCATCAAACCTTGAACCATTAGTAATAAGCCCTACCTTTGCACCAACCTTTTTTGCGTACTCCATTAATTCTACAGCCTTTGGATGAAGCATTGGCTCTCCGCCGCCTGACATCCTTATCCATGCCCCAAATTCACCGCACTGCTCTGCAATTATCTTGAATGTATCGTCATTCATCAAGGGTCTATCCTTATAATCAGCCCTAATTTCTGAATTTGTATAGGGACAGTTGGGGCATCTTGCGTTACATATATACACAAACGATATTACACACATCATCGGAAATTCCATTGCCTCATTTCTGATACCGTATTGTTCTTGTTTATGTTGCAGCATTTTATCCATTTCTGCCCCTTTTAATCTATTATTAAATTTGCACCAATAATTTTTTGTATTTAACACCATCGTATGAAATGCCATTATGATTCCTTGTTTGTGCGCCTTCGTTCAGGAAACCGCTTTTTTCAAATACATGTTTTGCAATCATATTATCTTTCAATACCCATGCCCAAATGTAGGGCATATTCCTACTTGCTGCTATGTCCTCGGCAATGGAAAGAAGCATAGTACCAATCCCTTTATTTCTTTCTTTCGCAAAAAACGCTACCTCTCCTTCCCTGCCAAGATATAAGATTACCACGCCTTCAAGCACTTCGCCATCAACTACTCCCCTTATTTCCACATCCTTGCTCTGAAGCCATTTTATAGTGTCGTTTTTATTTACAAATGATGTAAGCAACATGTCTACATAACTGTTCCTTAGATGGATATATTGCTCTATGTATTCCGTCTCCCCTTTTAGGTCTATCACTCTCATCGCTCACCTCTGTCTATCACACCTTAAACAAATCAACAGTTCCCCACTCCGACTTAACCTCTACAATTTCATTTATTATCTTTAAAAAAATAGCAATTATCCTTCCGTTTGTCAACTTATAACCAAAACAAACCCATTCTTGAATAATAAAGTAGTGAGTTAGTTTTTAAGATAGGAAGGGCTGTTTCAGGATTTTTATCATCGACGATTTCTATTCCCAAAATCGACGATAAAACAGTAGCAAGTAAGATAGGAAGGGCTGGTGAAGGATTTTTATACGACACCTTATAAAAAAAGTTCCTAGGGGGCTTTGTCATAA
>DUZI01000140.1 GCA_013349595.1 Nitrospirota bacterium | reverse complement strand
CCGTCTATGTTGCTCCCAATATAGTGCAAAAAAAATAAAGGCATTTTTTATAGTTCATACAAGTCGTCTCTTCTATCAGGAAAAACCTTTAAATAATTTCTTACTTCCTTAATGTAATCTGTATCAATTTCAGCAGTTAATAATTCCTCCTTGTCTACTTCTGCCTCAATTACAACATTACCCCAAGGATTGATGATGGTAGAATTACCAAAAAAAGATATTTCTTTACCATCTGAACTAATCTCTCTACCTACCCTATTGAGTGCAACAATAAATAATTGATTTTCTATTGCCCTTGCCTTTGTCAAAACCTTCCAATGCTCCAACCTTGGATGAGGAAAGGCAGCAACAATAAGTATAATTTCTGCACCTTTAAGGGCATAGGTTCTAAAAAGCTCTGGAAATCTTAAATCATAACAAATACTAAGTCCAAGCTTTGCAAAACCTGTATCTATTACCTCCAATCTCTCCCCCCTATCAAGATACTTATCTTCATCCATCAAGCTGAAAAGATGTATCTTGTTGTATTGATAGAAAATACTGCCTTCGGGATTAAATAATATCCCAGCATTGACAAGTCTTTTTTTATCATTAAAAAAAGGCATTGACCCATAGAGCCAAATTTTATATTCTCGAACCAAACTTGATACTTCTTTTAAAAAATAATTGTGATCTTCATAATTGTTAATCAGATATTGCCAATTAAAACCCGTTGTCCACATCTCAGGTAGACAAAGGAGGATACTTTGTCTCTTTTTTGCCTCTTTTATAAAAGATTCAGCATGAATGATGTTTCCCTTTGGATTTCCTGAGAGAACATTTATTTGCGCCAATGAAATAGTTATCTTCATGTCTTAAAAAAACTACTTAAAAAGAGACCTTCTCTCTCTTATAGAAGCAGATATGAATGCCTTGAAAAGTGGATGGGGATTTATTGGCTTTGACTTAAACTCAGGATGAAATTGACAGCCCAAAAACCATGGATGATCTTTTATCTCTATAATTTCAACAAGTTCACCATCTGGAGATAGACCAGTAATAGACATCCCTTTTGAGATAAGGATATCTCTGTAATGGTTATTAAATTCATATCTGTGTCTATGTCTCTCTGATAGTTCTGTAACTCCATATGCCTCATGTGCCTTTGAGCCTTCTTTTAGAATACAAGGATAGGCTCCGAGCCTCATTGTCCCGCCTATTTGACTTACTTTAGTCCTTTTTTCAATGTTACCAGTCCTATGGTTATACCATTGCTCCATGAGGTATATGACTTTGTCCTTTGCATCAGGGTCAAACTCTTCGCTGTTTGCCGATAGGGCACAGACGTTTCTACTAAATTCAATCACCGCTATCTGCATTCCGAGACAGATGCCAAAGTAAGGTATCTTTTTCTCCCTTGCATACCTTGCAGACATTATCTTGCCCTCTATCCCCCTGTTGCCAAAACCACCTGGTATTAAAATACCATCAACCTCAAAGAGCATATTCTCAGGACCTTTTTTTTCTATTTCCTCTGAATCAACCCAGAGGATATTTATCTTTGCATCATTTGCTATACCACCGTGAATTAGTGCTTCTATAAGGCTCTTATAAGCATCTTTAAGACCAATATACTTTCCAACAATGGCAATGTTTGCTACCTCCTTCGGCATCTTTATCCTTCTGACTACATCTTCCCAGACTACTAAATTTGCCTCAGGCAACTGAAGATTTA
This sequence comes from Nitrospirota bacterium, assembly GCA_013349595.1. Classification (GTDB taxonomy): domain Bacteria; phylum Nitrospirota; class Thermodesulfovibrionia; order Thermodesulfovibrionales; family Dissulfurispiraceae; genus DUZI01. The sequence continues at coordinate 1,714 of DUZI01000140.1, read as the reverse complement.
ACTTTTTCTCTATCTGTTTATCTAACCCTTCAGATCTAAACCAAATAGGGACTTCATAAACTGTATCAACATCAACAGCAGCTATTACAGAATATTCGTCAAGATTACAATGCATCGCGATCTTTCGCTTCACTTCTTGAGAAAGGGGCATCTCTGAACGACAAAGAAGTATATCAGGCTGAATACCTATCTCTCTTAGTTCTTTTACACTATGCTGTGTAGGCTTACTCTTTAACTCCCCTGCGACCTTTATGAAAGGGACTAGGGTAAGATGGATATATAAGACATTTTCTCTTCCTACATCATACCTAAATCTCCTAATAGCTTCTAAGAAAGGCAAGCTCTCTATGTCTCCAACAGTTCCACCTATTTCAACTATAATCGCATCATACTCTTGTTTTGCAGCAGATTTAACTGCTTCTTTTATCTCATCAGTAATGTGCGGGACTACTTGCACTGTATTGCCAAGATAATCACCACGTCTCTCTTTGGTTATTACATTGTTATAAATCCTTCCTGTGGTGTAATTATTATCAATACAAGTTCTCACATGGGTAAATCTTTCATAGTGACCTAAATCAAGGTCTGTCTCACAGCCATCGTCTGTAACATAGACCTCACCATGTTCAAAGGGGCTAAGGGTGCCCGGGTCTATATTAAGATATGGATCAAGCTTTTGAATTGTCACCTTAAGACCTTTGGATTCAAGCAAGGCACCTATTGCTGCAGCTGCTATGCCCTTACCAAGTCCTGATAATACCCCACCTGTCACAAAGATAAATTTTTTATCCAATTCTCTACCCTCTCAATATCTTCTGGGGTATCAACCCCTATAGTATCTATTTCTGTAACGATTATTTTTATCTTGAAGCCATTCTCTAAGACCCTTAATTGTTCAAGCCCTTCAGACAGTTCAAGGGGACTGGGAGATAATTTTGTAAAGTATTTCAAAAAGTCCTTTCTATATCCGTAAAGACCAATATGCTTGTAAACCTTATAATTATTTCTTTGATATGGTATAGGACTCCTTGAAAAATAGAGTGCATATCTTTCTTTGTCAAAGACAACCTTCACGATATTTGGATTTTCAATATCTTCTTTTTTCTCTATCTCCCTTGCAAAGGTTGCCATATTAATAGACTTTGATGACATTTCTATGGCAAGTTGTTCTAAAAGGCTTGGATTAACCAGTGGTTCATCACCCTGGAGATTTATCACTGTATCATCTTCTAATAAGGAAAAACCATGTCTTTGTATCTCATCAATAGCCTCTGCTATCCTGTCAGTCCCTGATTTGTGTTCCTTTGAAGTCATACAAAATTTTCCGTTAAAGTTTATAACTTCTCTTTTTATCCTTTCATCATCAGTGGCAATAAAGACCTCTTTGATTTCTCTTGCACATTTCGCCCTTTCATAGACATGTCTTATCATGGTCTTGTTATTAATAAGAGCAAGTGACTTCCCTGGAAAGCGTAGGGAATTATAGCGGGCAGGTATCACTACTATGGCAGACATAGGTAACTTATGATAACATAAGAGCCAAAACTTTTTAGAAGAAAATCTTAAATTCTCGTTGGTAATGTCAAAAATCTCATGAAAAAAGGGGCGAACAAATGGAACCACAGAGGGAATCTCTGGGTATTCACGAATAATTCCCTTTAAAAAAATAACAAAACGAATAATTAATGTTTAGTAGAAGTGCATTAACCCTTAT
>DUZI01000175.1 GCA_013349595.1 Nitrospirota bacterium | reverse complement strand
CTGTTTTTCCTGCTACATGGTTTCCATCAATAGCAGCCTCTTTAGCAGTCCCACCTTCCTCTGTAACAGTCTTGAGTATATCTCTGAAGACCTCTGTGGTCTTCTCAGATAGAATCTTTTTTCTTTCAATATCCGTCTTTAGAACTACCTGATTGTCTGGACTTCTTATTTCTTTGAGTATGTGAGGTCTCACAAGATATCCTCCATTTGCAATAACAGAATAAGCTCTTACTACTTGTAGCGGGGTTGTTCCAACCTCTTGTCCTATGGCAATTGAACCTATAGACATTCCAGACCAACGATTGTGATTTCTTAAGATTCCTGATACTTCTCCTGCAAGGTCAATATTTGTCTTTTGGCCAAAACCAAAGAGCCTTGAATATTCATAAACCTTTTCTTTTCCAAGTTTGAGGGCTATTTTGATAGTACCGACATTTGATGATTTTTGTATTACTTCTTTAAAAGTCAATACACCATGACGATGTGCATCTTTTATCTTACGACCACCCACTTCAATAAAACCAGCACTACAATCAAACTTTGTTTCAGTATTTACAATATCTTCTTCTAAAGCGGCAACTCCAGTAATAATCTTATAAGTTGAACCAGGCTCATATATATCAGTAATTGTCCTGTTTCTTCTGATCTCTGGATTGTTTTGACCTGGATTGTTGAGATCATAATTTGGAAGACTTGCCATAGCAAGTATCTCGCCTGTGTATGGGTCCATCATCACTGCAGATGCAGAGGCAGCTTTTCTTTCTTGCATAACTGCCTCGAGGTTTTTTTCAACTATATATTGAAGTCCTTCATCAATAGTCAATATTATATTGTTGCCTTTAATCTCCTTTTGATAACCCTGAGAGAGTATATTGCCCTTTGCATCTTTATAGACTGCAGCCTTTTCGGGTCTTGTGGAAAGATACTTATCATATCTTTGTTCAATACCTTCAAGACCTACATTATCAATATCTACATAGCCAATAATATGTGACGCCAAGGTGCTTTTAGGGTAGTATCTCTTATTTTCTTGTATAAAACCAATTCCTTTTAATTTTAGCTCTCTTATTTGTTGACTTTTTTCATGACTGATCTTCCTCTCAACCCAAACAAATCGTTTATTTGAGTCAATCTTGGCAAGGACAACTTCTGGTTTTTGATTTGCTATTTGGGCTATTTTTTTTGCAGTTTCGCTAGCTGACTTTATTTCTGCACCATCAGAAAAAATTGACTCTGTTTCAAGATTTACTGCAAGTTCTCTTCCTCTTCTATCTAAGATAAGTCCTCTTTTGACTGGTAGTTCTTCATTTTTTACTTGTTGTTCCTTTGCCTTGTTTAGATAGTATTCATGGTTTAATACCATGATATCAAAGAGACGGAAGAAAATAGCACCAAAACCAGTTATTAGTATTGTAAAGATAAACATCACTCTTCCATTCATTGTTTAGTTTCTCCTTGAATGGGTAATCCTATAGGGTTCTCTATTATTAGGTTCACGGACATATACAACCCTTATCCTGTCTGGAAAGACGAAGTCTCTTATCTCAGAGTTTTCAAATCGCTCAAGGGCAAGTAATTTTGCCTTTTCTGCAATAATGCTTTTATTTTCTTTTATTAATTTTAATTTCTGCTTTTCAAATGAACTGATTTTATATTCCAATGAAATTACATTTGACCTTAACCAAACTATACTAAAAACTAACAATATCAATACAAGCACTGTAAATGCCTTAAGAAGTGTTTGTAAAATACCCTTACTCATAATCTCTCACCCACTCTCAATTTTGCACTTCTTGAAGCCCTATTATTTTTAATCTCTTGTTGATTTGGGGAAAGTGGTTTTTTTGTAATGATTTTTAATAAACCTTTTTTCTGATTTTCTTTGAAAAAAATTTTTACATTTCTGTCTTCTAAAGAATGATAAGAAAGCACGCAGATTCTACCTCCTTTTTTTAAGACATTTATAGAAGCTAAGAGACCCTTTTTAAGTTCCTTTATCTCGTTATTGACCTCAATCCTAATTGCCTGAAAGGTTTTTGTTGCTGGATGTATCTTGCCTCTATACCCAATACTCCCAATAACAATTGAGGCAAGCTCTTTACAAGTATTGATGGGTTGTCTTTTTCTATTAATAATTATTGAATGGGCAATTTTCTTAGAAAATCTCTCTTCCCCATAAGATTTAATAATCTCAGAAAGTCTATCTTCACTATAAGAATTAATTATCTCATAGGCACTCTGACCTTGATTTCTGTCCATTCTCATATCAAGTCTTTCATCTGAATTAAAACTAAATCCTCTATAGTTGTTTTTTAACTGAAGCATTGAAAGCCCTAAATCAAAAATAATTCCATCAACCTGTTCAATATTTAATTTGTTTAACAATAAAGATATATCAGAAAAATTTGATTTCATAATCATCTGTCTTTGGTCATTAATTCTTTTCGATGTAATAATTAAAGCCTCTTCATCTCTGTCAATGCTTATTAACCTTCCTTCTTTATCAAGGGTTGAAAGTATCATCGATGAATGCCCCCCAGTGCCTGTTGTGGCATCAATATAAATACCCTTTTTATCTGTTATGAGCAAATTAACAGTCTCTTCAAGCAAGACTGGTTTGTGAATAATCTCTTCACTATCAATCCCTTTATAATCCATATTCAGAAAGTGCCTTCATGCATGCATCTTTGTCAATCTTCTCTGGGTCTGTAACATCAACGAACAACTCCTTGTTCCAAATTTCAAAGATATGAAATCCCCCTACTATTGCTATATCTCCATTTAACTGAGCATTTTGTCTTAATTCATAAGGAATCATTAGTCGTCCATTTTTATCAATATCACATTCAACTGCAGAGGCAAAAACCCTTCTTATAAAAAATTGTATATACTTATCAGTCTTGGGTTTACCTCTAATCTTTTCTTCAAGGATGCTCCACTGAGCTAATGGATAGACATTAAGACATTTATCGAATGGTGCGTTGGTAACGAAGATTTTACTATTATTATACTCAGAATGTAATACCTCCCTTATCGGTGCAGGTATAATAATTCTGCCCTTCGGGTCTAAAGTATAGTAATATGTCCCTGTAAAGGAAGCCATAGTTTTAGATTAAAATTTATTACCACCTTTTACCACTTTTTACCACCATTAAATAATATTGTTTTGTAAATTTATTGTCAATAGTTTTTTGAAAAATTCTATATAATGTATGTAATTTTACAAAACGCAACTATATATAGTTGTTTTAAACCTTTAAAAGGTAATCTCTAATATTTTTTTGAGAAACTTTGAGTAGAACTGCTAGATGTGATTTTATTGTTGTGCCGTTTTATAAGAATACTCGGTCTTATCTTTGGTTGATTTAATCTGTAATTTTTTAAAGGAGGATAAATTTGGAAATATTTGATTATTAATCTTGATGAGGAACTTCAAGAGTTATTCAAAAAAGAAGAGATATTTGCTATGCTTGACTTTAAGCTAATCATTACTGATGGTGAATCT
>DUZI01000206.1 GCA_013349595.1 Nitrospirota bacterium | reverse complement strand
CTTATAAAAAAAGTTCCTAAGGGGCTTTGTCATAAGGCATTGTTTTAAATGTATAAATCAAAATTATAAATAAAATTTGTCGATTATAAAAATCCTGAAACAGCCCTTCCTAAGCGCTATTTTTGGGTTTTAAAAAGCTATTGACAAAAATATTAACTTAATATAATATTTATTTGCATCATATCATTATAATGATATGTGCATATTTTTTTATAAAAGGAGGTGATGAATAGTTACTAAGTTATTTGCAAACATTTTCTATGCAAGAAAAGAATTATTGGCTGCAAATAATTAATAAATGAGATTTAAAGATTTGAGAGGGGTAAATTAAGAATTGTATTAACAAAAAGTGCTATCTGTGTTAAAGTTGGACAATATTTTTACAAAATCTGGAGGCAGATATGGATAAGGAAAAGATTGTTAAAGAAATTATGTTTGATGCGTTAGGATATCCACACATACCTTATTGGTTCACGGTAAGAAATGCCATGGATATTATAAAAAAATCCTTCTTAGAGAATGAAAAGTGTGTAAGGCCTATGGCTGTCTTAGTCTTTGACCAACAGTATAACCTCATGGGATTAGTAACCATTAGAAATGTCCTAAAAGGTTTAGAGCCAAAATTACTTAAATCGGTGACAATCAAAGATGCAGAGATTGCCCAAATGGATGAAAATGGACTTCTTAACTTTGAGTCAAAGATGTTTTTCGCCTCAATGAAAGAATTATCAGAGAAACCAGTAAGTGATATAATGACACCTGTCAAGAATTTTGTATCTCCCGATGACTCAATCATAAAGGCTGGATTTTTGATGGTTCATCAAAACATCACCATCTTGCCTGTTCTTGAAGATGGTAAAAAGTTGGTTGGTGTGGTAAGAATGACTGATGTATTCAATGAGATTTGTTCTCTATTACCAGGTTAAAATAACTAAGGAGGATAAAATAATGACAGACCATACAAAAAAAGAAAAGTCCAATGAACAGTTACCACCACCCACTGCTGAGATTCAGGTTGCCCCAGAGATTGAGGAGCACTCTGAAACCCCAGAGAAGTCAACAAAGTCAATTATAATTGGTTTATTGATTTCTATAATAGTCGGTATTGTAATTGCAGCCTTACCTACGCCAGAAGGTCTATCTGTGAAGGGGCACAGATTTCTTGCCCTATTAGTAACGGTGGTTTTGCTCTGGATTACTGAGGCCTTACCCATTGGTGTTACTGGCCTACTTGCTGGAGGGTGTCTCATACTCTTTAAGATACAACCGTCTGCAAAGGCTTGGGAACCTTTTGCAAGTCCTGCGGTTATGTTTGTATTAATGATAATGATGTTTGGTGTTATCTTAAATGAGGCAGGTATTGCAAAAAGAATACTGCATTTAATCATAAAGGCTGCTGGCACTAATGTAAAAAAACTAAGCCTTTTTGTAGCAATCTCATCAACTATCTTATCAACGCTCTTTCATGATGCCACGATAACAATAATACTCTTATTTAGTTTCCTACCTGTCTTTGCTTCAATGGGGATAACACCATCAAAAAGTAACAATTTAAGTAAATTTTTTATCTTACTTATTCCGCTTTCTGCCTCTGCAGGTGGTTTTGGCACCCTTCTTGGTGGTGGAAGAAACCCTGTCATGGTAGAAACACTTGCTAAAGTTACAGGCTACGAGATGAGTTTTATGGAATTTGCCTTTAGAAACTTTCCCCTTGCCATACTTACAGCCATTGCTACATGGTTGGTTGTGTATTTAATCTATCCACCAAAGGTCAAAGAACTCCCTGCGACTCTTACAACAGAGAAGTTACCAAAGATGAGTGGTAAAGAAAAAGGCGTGATTGCTGCATTTTCACTTGCCTTTATCTTATGGAGCCTTACTGACCTTACAAAGGTTCATTACAGTGTTGTCGCAGCAGGAGTATTGGCAATCATATTTGGATGCAAATTGGTTAGTTTTACAGATGTTATAAAAAAGTTTCCATGGGAGTCTTGGATAGTCTTTGGTGCAGGTGTATCAATGGGTATAGCCATGTTAGATACAGGTGCAGGAAAATGGCTTGCAAGTCAAGTATTACCACTGCTTGAAGGTCAAAGTTGGGTAGTAGTCTTTTTTGGTGCAGGGTTACTTGGAGCAGTGATGTCTAGTTTTATGTCAAACTCAGCTGCTACAGCACTTATACTCCCAATAACAATACCAATGGCACAGTCTATGGGAATACCAGAGGCGGCAATTGCACTGTCAGCACCTATATCAACATCATTTATAATGCTCGTAATAGGTTGCCCACCTACTATCATTGCATACAGCACAGGGTATTTTAGTCAACTTGACTTCATAAAAGTGGCTGTTCCATGGGCTATTGTTTGTCTGTTAGTGGTTAGCATTGGGGCTGCTATTTATTGGCCTTTAACGGGCTTCCCGACCTTGCCGTTTTTGGGAATTAAATAAACAAATGTCCTAATGTTGTTTTTATAAAAGGGGGAATGCCTAAAATTCCCCCTTTTAAATAAGTGCTAAAATCTAAGACTTTATGGAATACAAAAAAATGTCAGATAACAAATGGTTACATTAGGGAGATAATTCAAGATGGACATTATAGACAGAACTAATCCTCAAAAACTATACCTCCAACTTTACGAGGTATTGAAAGATAAGATTGAAAAGGGAATTTGGAAGATTAATGACCAAATCCCTACAGAAAAAGACCTTTGTGATGAATACGATGTAAGTAAAGCCACTGTAAGATTAGCCCTTTCAGAACTTGAAAGACATAGCTATATCAAAAGGCTGCAAGGCAAAGGGACTTTCGTATGCAAGAGAGATATAAATTATGGTATATCAATTCTAACAAGTTTTAAAAAATCTTACTTTGAAGAAAGCGTTAAATTCTCAACAAGAGTGTTAGCGCAAACAGTAATGATGCCAATAAATGATATAGATAACAAGTTATCTATATCAAGAGATAAACACATTATATACATAAAAAGGTTGAGATTCGTTGACACAGAACCAGTATTGTTACAAGAAACCTTTATGCCACATTTTATATGTCCAGAGATTCTTGAACAGGAACTTGCGAGTTCAAGTCTCATTGAATTAGTTGAAAAGTTATGTAAGAAGAATATCACAAAGGCTGAAGATTACATATCCATTGCATCTGCAAATAAAGAGGACAGTGAGCTATTAGCTATATCAAATGGCTCGCCAATTCTTCTTATTGAACAGTTTTTATATGAGGGTCAACAAAAAATAGCATATATAAGGATAATAAAACGACCTGATAAATTTAAATTTTTCATAGAGTTAAAGAGAATAATCCATTAATTTGAAATTCTGCAAAATGAACCCAAAATCAGCGATAGAACTAAAAAGCTTAATAAAATCAGCAAGTAAGATAGGAAGGGAATTTTTATACGACACCTTATAAAAAAAGTTCCTAAGGGGGCTTTGTCATAAGGCATTGTTTTAAATGTATAAATCAAAATTATAAATAAAATTTGTCGAT
>DUZI01000282.1 GCA_013349595.1 Nitrospirota bacterium | reverse complement strand
TGACAAAGCCCTAGGAACTTTTTTTTATAAGGTGTCGTATAAAAATCCTTCACCAGCCCTTCCTATCTTACTTGCTGATTTTACTAAGCCTTTTTAGTGCTATCGCTGATTTTGGGTAACTATTGAATCTATTAAAACTCCTTTATATGATTGTAATAGGTATCCCTTTGTACAGGTCTGAACCCAACTTGTTTGATTGCATAAATAATATCATTCATTGATATTATGTTGGATAGTCCTGTTGAACGAACTACATTTTCCTCAATCATCGTTGAACCAAAGTCATTTGCCCCAAAAAAAAGCGTAACTTGTGCAAGTTTCAGTCCTTGAGTTACCCAAGATGCCTGAATGTTTCTGATATTATCAAGGAATATTCTGCTTACTGCAATGACCTTCAAGTAATCTACCGCAGATGCAGGTTTTATATCATATTCCTTGACGAGCTTAGTATTCCCCCTTTGAAATGTCCATGGAATAAAGGCTGTAAATCCTCCTGTCTTATCTTGCAGTGTTCTGATAGAGTCAAGGTGGCTGATAATCTCTTCATAACTTTCAATAGAGCCAAACATCATCGTAGCAGTGGTCTTCATGCCAATGCTATGTGCTGTTTCCATGACATTAAGCCATTCTTGAGAACTTATTTTTGATGGGCTTATTATTGCCCTGACCCTGTCAGAGAGTATCTCTGCCCCTCCACCAGGTATAGAGTCAAGACCAGATTCCTTCAGTGATAAAAGCGTCTCTTGATAAGAAAGATTGTGTTTTTTTGATAAAAACTCAATCTCCGCAGGTGAGAAGCCGTGAATGTTAATCTTATATCTTGATTTGATTGATTCTAACAGTCCCTTATAATAATCTATGTCCAAACCAGGGTTTATACCACCTTGAATTAATATCTGTGTTCCTCCAAGGACGATGGTCTCTTCGATCTTTTTAAAGATCTCTTCTTTGCTTAAAATATAGGCATCGTCGTCTTGACCATCTCTATGAAAGGCACAAAATTTACATTTATTTATACAAATGTTGGTGTAGTTTATATTCCTGTCAACTATAAATGTAACAATGTCATTGTTATGTAGTTCTCTTTTAATTTCATTTGCCCTTTTGGCTAACTTATGAAAGTCTTCTTTTTTAAGAAGAAAAAGTGCCTCATCTGTGCTAATCCTTTTCAATGGGCATCACCCCAATTTTTTGCTGAATTGATATCAACCTTTAAAGGGACCTTTAAAATAACAGCAGATTGCATCTCTTTTTTAATAATCTCTTTTATGGTTAAAACCTCATCAATTGGTGACTCAAAGAGTAATTCATCATGGATTTGAAGTATCATTTTTGTCTTTAGGTTACTTGTTTTGAGGGCATTACTTACATTTATCATGGCAATCTTTATCAGGTCTGCCGATGAACCCTGTATGGGTGTGTTTACTGCGAGCCTTTCTGCCTGTTGTCGTGCAAGAGAGTTCGAACTATTGATGTCAACAATTGCCCTTTTTCTACCAAAAATTGTCTCTGCATAGCCTTTTTGTCTTGCAATCTTAATACATTTATCAATAAAATCTTTCACCCCGTAATAAAGCCTAAAATAGTTATTAATATATTCTGATGCCTCAGAAGGCGTGATTTTAAGTGCCTCAGAGAGACCAAAGGGACTCATGCCGTAAATGATGCCAAAATTTACTACCTTTGCAATCCTCCTCATCTCTTTCATGATCTTTTCTTCAGGGATATTAAACAAAAGACTTGCTGTGGCATTATGAATATCCCTATCATTTTTAAAGGCATTAATAAGTCTCTCGTCACCACTTAAGTGGGCAAGGATGCGAAGTTCAATTTGAGAATAATCGGCTGATATTATCATTGCATCTTTCTCTGCCACAAAGGCTTGTCTAATCCTACTCCCCCATTCTCCTCTTGCAGGAATGTTTTGAAGATTAGGGTCGCTACTGCTTAGCCTGCCAGTAGCTGTTACTGCTTGATGAAATGTAGTATGAAGACGACCAGTTTTGCTATCAACGAGTGGTGGTAAGGCATCAATATAGGTGCTTTTTAGCTTGAACAACATCCTATAATTGAGTATCTCCTTAGGGAGTTCATGATTTACGGCAAGTTGTTGAAGTGTCTCGTTATCAGTGGAAAAGCCTGTCTTGGTCTTTCTGATAGGTTTAAGTTTTAGCTTTTCAAACAATATATTGGCAAGTTGACGGGTTGAATTGATGTTAAAATCCTCTCCTACAATCTCAAAAATGTGGTATTGCAACCTTTGAAGCATCTCGTCTAACTGAGATGACAATTCTGATAATTTCCTCAAGTCAATAAGGATACCAATTAATTCCATATTGGCGAGGATTTCAATAAGTGGCATCTCTACATCTTGATAAACATAATTTAGTCCTTCATCTACAAGTTTTTTAAATATCAAGGCATCTAATTCCTTAATGGCAGAAACCTTCTGTGCACTATCCTCTGCATGTTCCTGAAGTGATTTCTTATCCCAATTTTCATTCTTTTGATTAAGGTTTTTATTTAGATAAGTCAAGGCTATTGAATCTATTTGATGATTACTTTTATTTGGGTCAATGAGATAAGAGCCAATCATGATATCTCTGACAGTGCCTTTGAGATATATATCCTTTTTTCTTAAGGCAATCATCTGGCTTTTAATATCATGACTTATTTTAGTAATTTCTGGGGATTCAAAAATAGGTTTTAATATCTCAAGGGCATTTTTGACATTTCTCTCACCAACATGATTAATAGGGACATAAAAGCAGTCTTTACTATCTCTGCATAGGCAAATGCCGAGTATATCCGCCTTGTGAGGATTTATGTCTGTGAGATTAAGATAAAAATAAAAACTATCTTTAAAGCTGGCATTAATATTGACAACAAAAGCCTCGTTAGTCTTTTCAGGAATATTATCAAAAAGCGATGGGATATTTGTCGTGCACCTTTTCATTTATGGCAACTATTTTAAACTAATTCATCTTATTTTGTTTTGATACCGAGATCCAGCGATAAGGATAAGTTTCTTTCGTTCAGGAGCTATGTTTTTACAGTTCTAATGCTTCTTTTGCTGGAGCCGCAAAACTCAACTACCACCCCAAAAAGTCTTGCAACTTTTTGGGGACCCCGTTTCTTCGGGTTCAAACACTTGCGGCTGTTTAACGCTCCCGTCGCAAAGAACTGCTGCGAAAACCTTAAAATAGCGCTTAGGAAGGGCTGTTTCAGGATTTTTATAATCGACAAATTTTATTTATAATTTAGATTTATACATTTAAAACAATGCCTTATGACAAAGCCCAAGGAACTTTTTTTATGAGGTGTCGTATAAAAATCCTTCACCAGCCCTTCCTATCTTACTTGCTGATTTTAGTAAGCTTTTTAGTTCTATCGCCGATTTTGGGCTGAAACCTTAAAATAGCGCTTAGGAAGGGCTGTTTCAGGATTTTTATAATCGACAAATTTTATTTATAATTTTTGATTTATACATTTAAAACAATGCCTTATGA
>DUZI01000246.1 GCA_013349595.1 Nitrospirota bacterium | reverse complement strand
GTCATTTTGATTGTCTTTTGCTTTATCCATAGAGCATACAGGGGCATCCTTTTGTATGATATCAAAAGTTATGGCAGAGACATGGAAAGGCAAAATCAAAAGTATTATGGTTAAAAAAATTTTTGCCATATTATCCCTCTTTCTATATAAAAATTCTCTTCATAGGGCTTGTTATATAATTAATTGTAATCCCAAAATCAGCGATAGAACTGAGAACTTAACAAAATCAAGTAGGAAGGGTTGGTGAGGAATTTTTATACGATACCTTTTAAAAGAAATCTTGAGAAACTTTAGCAAAAGGTATTGCATTATAAAGAATAAAGTAAAATTAAAATGAAATCATCGATTATAAAAATTCCGAATCAGCCCTTCCTATCGCTATTTTTGGGTGTAATCTTATTATTTTAATCCCTATAAAAGTCAACTTGGACAGATACGATTAATAAAAGTTACCATATCTGATGCTGTTAAAGCTATATAGAATAACATTTATTGCCCTGATTAATTTATTTTTTCTCTTTATACCTTGTTTACTTTGGTTTATAACTAAACCCTTTTCTTCTGTCCATAGTTCTTTATTGGTCAATTCCATAAGGTTATGGTCAAGGTTGATGTGTTATTTTTTGGGTTTAGATGTAAGGGTGCTGAATTTACCAAGTGAGCAAGACTATTTTTTTATTGTTTCAAATCACCTTTCTTATACAGATATCCCTGTCATTGCATCTGTCTTTGATTGTGTCTTTATATCTAAAGAAGAGGTCAAGAATTGGCCAATCATAGGCATTTTTAGCAAGCTTGTAGGGACTATTTTTGTTAACAGGGATTCAAAGAGGTCAACTGTTAATGCCATAAAGGATGCAGAGAAGGTCTTTAAGTCAAAAAGAAGCATTATACTCTTCCCAGAGGCAACAACCTCTGACGGCAGCTCAGTAAGGGAATTTAAGAGTGCCTTTTTTAGCCTTCCAGAAAAGTTGAATTTACCAATACTTCCCTTAGCAATAAGCTATAAAGATAGCAAAAGTGGTATGCAAAATACCGTTGTGCCTTGGTTTGGAAATAAAAATATGCTATCTCATTTTTGGCATCTCATTGGGAATAGAGGCATTATTGCAGAGGTTATATGCTGTGAATTGATAAAGGCTCAAGGGGATAACTCCTTATCAATCAGGAAAGAACTTGCTAAAGTATCAGAAAGGCTGGTTTTTGATGCCTATATGAAATCAATTAGGTGACCAAGACGGTGAGTGTGCCTTTAACCCACGAGGGCTAATCCTCTTTTGCCCTTCACCATTTGCCCTCATTAGATAAATTGCAGGACTACCTTCCCTATCAGAGGTAAAAATGATATATCTGCCATCAGGTGAAAAAAAAGGGTCTTCATTATTGCCTTTTTCAGTAAGCCTTTGAATTGATGAACCATCAATCTTCATGGTGTAAATATGCTGTTTCCCTCCAACCATTGAAGTAAAAACAATCTTATCACCAAGGGGAGACCAATTAGGTGATGTGTTGTAGTTACCCTCAAAGGTAAGTCTCCTGATATTATTGCCATTACTGTCGGAAATATATATTTGTGGTGTGCCAGAACGGTTAGAGACAAAGACTATCTGTTGACCATCCCTTGAAATGCTTGCAGAGACATCAATCCAGGGAGAGGCAATAATCTTATATCCTTTCATTGTATCAATATCAGCACGATGGATGTCTGATTTACCATCTTTTGATGAAGCAAAGACAAAACTCTTTCCATCAGGGAAGAAGTTGCCTGCCATATTAAGCCCCTTTAAAGATACAATGTTTTTCTCTTCCATATCATTGATATCTGTAATGTAAATAGACCAGTTCCTTCCTCTCTCTGCTGAGTATAATAGTTTGCTGCCATTAGGAGACCATTTTGGTGAAAGGATTATTCCCCCTTTTATCCCAGTGCCATATCCCCTTTGGCCATCATAATCAGAAATGTAAATCTCTTTATAACTCCCCTTATCAGCAACAAAGGCTATCTTTGTCCTGAATATTCCTTGTTGACCTGTTATTATCTTGTAAATGTCATTTGCTATGGTATGTCCGAGTGGTCTAATCAGTGATTTAGAGGTGGTATATTCTTTGTTTAAAATAACTCTATTGTCTGTAACATCGTAAATATTTATCAAGGCATTTATTTTATCTGCAGATACACTGACCCTGCCTTTTACAACGAGGGCAACATTAAGAGGTATCCAACTCTTTGCATTAAAAGGTTGTTCATTTTTCTCGACTTGGGCATTTTCATGGAGACATTCAAAAAGTCCCGTAAAAGAAAGGTCATCAATGACAATTTCTGAAAGTTCTTTGAGGTTTGTAAAAGGTTGAATTGCAATTGGCAGAGGCTTAATATTGGGTGTATTAACATCAATGTAAACTTTTGATGTAAAACCATCATAGATAGGATGAAATAGTGATATCCCTATAAACAGAATAGTTAAAAGTATTGCCTTCATGGTTTAAATCTTATCCCAAGTTCTTCAATACCCTCTGGGGGAGAGGGGAGGTTTTGGATGCTACTTATGGCAGATAGTGCTGTTCTATCAAAAAGCCTATTACCCGATGACTTTTCTATCCCTATCAACTGGACTGTGCCATCTTTCTTAATCTTAATCGTTATAATTGCCTCTAAATCTTTGTCAATTGTCTCGGGATAGACCCACCTTTCCATTATCTTTGCCCTCACTAAAGATAGATAATCACCCTTGCTCTGCCCTTGCGTAGAAGAGCCCCTTTTATTAGTAGCTATTGGTGAGGATTTTGAAGAAGAAGCAAGGTCAATGTTTGACCTTGTAGCAACTAACTTTTCAATCCTCTTTTTTGCAATCATTTCACTAATCCTATCCTGCACAATCTTGTCATCATCTTTTTTTGCAGGTTCTCTCCTGACTGTCTCTTTGACAACTGGTTGAGGTGACATGGTTTCCTTTTGTTTTGAAGGTGCTACCTCTTGATTTATAGAAGGATTTTCAGAGGCTTGTGATAATGTCATATCTGTGACTATTGAGACAATATAAGTCTTATCTATTTTGGTTTTAACATTATTATTTATCAACATTACTGAAAGTGCAAAGAAAAGACCGTGAATAAAAAAAGAAAAAAATGCAGGCAGGTATAGTTTTGGCTCTCTCATCAACGATTTAATTTAGGCTCTGTTACCATACCAATCTTTTCAATACCTGAATCCTTAATCTCACCCATAATCTCCACTACAAGACCATAAGGCACATCTTTATCAGCCTTTAAAAATACATCAGGGTTGTGTTTGCTCATTGCTTTTAGTTTTGTAACCATTTCATTCATTGAAATCTTATTGTCATTAAGATATAAATCGCCGTTTTTCTTAACTGTAACATTGAGGCGATTTTCAGGTGCCATATCCTTACCCTTTGCCTTTGGTAGGTTTACATCAATACCTTGCTGTAATAAGGGTGCTGTTACCATAAAAATGATAAGCAAGACAAGCATGACATCTACAAAGGGGGTAACATTTATCTCTGATAAAACT
>DUZI01000162.1 GCA_013349595.1 Nitrospirota bacterium | reverse complement strand
TAGGAAGGGCTGGTGTGGAATTTTTATACGACACCTTATAAAAAAAGTTCCTAAGGGGCTTTGTCATAAGGCATTGCATTATAATGAATAAAGCAAAATTAAATAAAATCTGTCGATTATAAAAAGCCTGAAACAGCCCTTCCTAAGCGCTATTTTAAGGAATAGGGTGTGTTAAATTAGAAATCAGTTGATTTCAGAATCAATAAATATTTGTTATTCTTGAAGTCTTATTAATCTTGATGGAGGGTTTTTAAAATGAAAGAAAGTTGTCCTGGAAGTAAGGAGATAAGAAGCCCCTATCCTGAAGAAATCATTTGCCCCTATTGTAATAATAAAAATGAAATCTGGTCTGATGAACCTGATATGTTATGTAAGGAATGTAACACCAAAATTTCAAGAGAAATGCCGCCATCTTGTATACAGTGGTGCCCCTCTGCAAGGGAATGTCTTGGAGTTGAAAAGTATGAAAGGATTATGAGGGTAAGAAAGACAAAGCTTTAGTTTTTTTTATAGAAGGTTAATTCATTTGCAAGGCAGTGTCAAAAAATAGGGGTAAGAATGAAACCAAAGAGAGATTATCTGGGTTTTCACAGAGAATCCCCTTTGAAAGGAATAACGGAACTAATAATTACATGAGCGGTGTATTCAATGTTTAGTTTCTGGATTATTCTAAAGTTTTTCTGTGTTCTCTGTAGTTAATTTTGACAATACGCTATGCAAAAACAGGTGTAAGTGTTAGAGCTGGATTAAAGGTTTTGTAATTATTTTGTGGACTGTAGTAGGTATAACATTCAGGTGTAGATAAAAGTTCAGTCATGAATTTGATGTTTGAACTATGTCCTGACTTTTCAAGGATGAAATGACCATAGACAGGACAACCTGCAAGGGCAAAGTCACCAATACAGTCAAGTATCTTATGCCTTACAAATTCATCTTTGAAACGAAGACCTGTAGGATTCATAATATCCTTTTCACCTATGACTATTGCATTGTCAAGATTACCGCCAAGGGCTAATCCATTTGCCTGAAGTGCCTTAACTTCTTTTAGAAAACCAAAGGTCCTTGCAGGTGCAATGCTGGATACAAAGTTTTTTTCATCTACTAAAATGGTTAACTCTTGTTTACTTATTAGGGAATGATTATAGTGAATAACAAAGCTTATCTTTCTTCCATCGTATGGAAGACACATAATTCTACTATGGGCATCTTCATAAATTAATGGCTTTACAACCTTTATATAAGAGATTACCTCTGCTTGTTTTGCAATCCCTGCTTCAAGGATTTTATCAACATACCCCATAGCACTACCATCAAGTGCAGGCATTTCTGAACCAGTTATTTCAACAAAGAGGTTATCAACACCAAGTCCTGAAACGGCAGAGAGAAAATGCTCCACAGTCCTTACCTTAACCCCCCTTGAAGATATAGATGTAGCAAAGGCTGTATCGGCTACATTACTGATATGGGCTTTGATAGATACATCTTTATCTTTACGATAGAATACAATACCACTATTTCGTGGGGCAGGTTTGATGGTAAGTGAGACCTCTTTACCACTGTGAAGTCCTTGTCCTGATAGCGAAATCTCTCTCTTGATAGTCCGTTGGTATCTCATTGAGAGATACTTTTAAGCAATTAACATGCCCATAATTAAGTAATTGACATTTAATAAAACTCTTGTCAGAAGATTGTGTTAATAATTACACAGTTGTTACAATTTAACATCTTTGAGCCAATCTCTGTTTGCAATATGCCAATTAACTGTATTTATTAGTCCTTCTTCAATATCTGTAATTGGTTGCCAGTTCAATAATACCTTTGCCAGTGAAATATCAGCACTTGTCTCAATCATATCAGCTTTATGAAATACCTTATAGTCAATCTTTGCCTCTTTATTTAGCAAAGATGATATTTTTTCAATTATATAGTTGATTGAAACAGGCTGTTTACCTCCTCCAAGATTTATAATCTGAAATCCCTTTAATTTTAGGCTCAAAATAGTTCCTTTAGCTATATCATCAATGTAGGTAAAGTCTCTGCTCTGTGAACCGTCTCCAAAAAGTTCAATAGGTATCCCTTCATCAATCCATTTTATAAATCTAAATACACTCATGTCAGGTCTGCCCATTGGTCCATAAACGGTGAAATACCTAAGCACAGTAATATCCATTCCATAAAGATAGTGATAGCTATAACTTATTGCCTCTGCTGATTTTTTTGATGCGGCATAAGGAGACAAGGGATTATTCACAGGTGCAGATTCAACAAAAGGCATTGGATGTCCTGCATAAAGCGATGAGGTAGAGGCAAGTATCATTTTTGAAACATTATATTTTCTCATCATCTCAAGGAGGTTAAGGGTACCGAGGACATTTGTGGTCATATAGACATGGGGGTTTATCAAACTATATCTTACACCTGCCCTTGCTGCTAAATTAATTACCGCAGATATTTCGTGTTGTTTAAATATATAATCAAGGGCATTAATGTCTTCTATATCATCTTTATAAAATACAAAACTGCTAAGACCCTCAAGGCACTTCAATCTATGCTCTTTAACAGTCACATCGTAATAATTATTTATATTATCAATGCCAATCACCTTATACCCTGATTGAAGGAGCAATTGAGTTGTCTTTGCTCCAATAAAACCAGCAGAACCAGTTACCAAGATTGAAACCATTATAAAACCCTCCTTGTATTCTCTAAACGAATTGTCAAAATTAACCACAGAGTATATAGAAAAAAGCTTTCTAAATAATCAAAGTTGAACGCACTTTTATAGCACTTAAAAATATTCTCGAAGGTGTTTTACCCTGCTTTCTTTTAACTCCTCCCTTTACTGGATGTAATTTTCATAATTTTATCACCTTACCCCTTATTTAGCCATGATATTCAAGGGCATTCAGTAACCATGGCTGCCCTTCGTGTAGGCACTTTCCCCTGTGATTATCTCCTTATCCTTCATCTGTATCCTGTAATCCTGATATCCCTCATTCCAAAGAGTATCATTGACTTATCAAATGTCTCAGACCTATAGGCAAATCCTACTTTGCCTCAAGAGTGATATTTTGGTGCATAAAAAATAACGTATTTATTTTCCTAATATTATGCCCATCAACCCTGTTTAATGGTGGGATACTATAACGGTCTTTTTCAAGTGTCGGTCCTGCTATATTAAAAAATCTCCCCATAACCTTACTCATTCAGAAAAATTTGTCTTGTCATTATAACTTAAAAGAAGAGACTAAAGAGAAGATGGGGGGGCAGGTCTTGAATTTTGACATTAGACAGGTTTTGTCTTACAGATAAGCTATGAGTTAAAAGTAAAAATGTCAATATTAAACAGGCTCCTTAAATAGCGATAGAACTAAAAAGCTTAATAAAATCAGCAAGTAAGATAGGAAGGGCTGGTGAAGGATTTTTATACGACACCTTATAAAAGAAATCTTGAGAAACCTTAGCAAAAGGCATTGCATTATAAAGGATAAAGCAAAATTAAAATGAAATCGTCGATTATAAAAATTCTGAAACAGCCCTTCC
>DUZI01000335.1 GCA_013349595.1 Nitrospirota bacterium | reverse complement strand
GTTAGACAACAAATATGGAGCGTAAAAATCAGTATCTAATATTATCAATGGTCTGTCATATGGTTAAAGACAAAAATTGGAAGATTCTGATAAAGTCAGGAGGAGCTATGTTTTGACAGTTCTAATGCTTCTTCTTTTGCTACAGCCGCAAAACTCAACTACCACCCCAAAAAGTCTTGTGACTTTTTGGGGACCCCGTTTCTTCGGGCTCAAACACTTGCGGCTGTTTAGCGCTCCAGTCGCAAAGAACTGTTGTCAAAACATCACTATTTACTTCAGAGCCCCATCCTTATTGCTGTATTTGGGAGTAAATTTATAGGGCTGCGTATATATCCTATCCTGATATAATTTTTTCAGGAGAATCCTTTCGCCATCGTTGTTTCCGAATATTCCCGTGAAACCTCTGCTAAAATGCTTTATAACCCTCCGTGTAAAAGGAGAACAAAAATCCCCTGCGTGGATAATATGCTCAACATTCCTTGAATTAAAAATATCCATAACCTTCCTCAAGTTGTCAAGATGGTTATGCGTGTCGGAAATAATGCCTACGATCATAAAACCTCCGTAATCGTTAATTCAGCCATTTTATCACA
This sequence comes from Nitrospirota bacterium, assembly GCA_013349595.1. Lineage (GTDB taxonomy): Bacteria > Nitrospirota > Thermodesulfovibrionia > Thermodesulfovibrionales > Dissulfurispiraceae > DUZI01. The sequence continues at coordinate 3,012 of DUZI01000335.1, read as the reverse complement.
GCACAGAAAATCTGTCACAATTCCAACTCTAAAGCCCATAAAAATGAATAAATGTAAGAATATAAATAAGAGGAAATTATACCTAATACGATGCTGACATCAAAAGGACAGATGACTACACCCAAAGAAGTAAGAAATGCCTTGAACCTAAAGCCCGCTGAAAAGGTCGTCATAGTCATGGAGGGAGATCATGCTGTCATAAAACCGCTCAGGGGCAATATACTTGATATAGGCGGGCCAATAAAGATACCCGAGAAGGAAAAGCCCATCTATTTTTGCAAGGTCAGGGAAGAAGTTTAAAAGAAAGTTGCTAAACGGGCAGTAGAGAAGTAATTATGGCTAAAAAGTTTATTGACACGAGTATATTTCTTAGATATCTCACCAGATATGATCCGGCAAAATATGAGAAGTGCCGGGAACTCTTTAAAAAAGCGATTGAAGGTAAAACTTCCGTTTCCACATCCGGCATGGTCAATTTGTTGAAACGGCTTTTGTTTAATGATAATATTATTTAAAACTGTCTCCAGACACTCTCTAATCGCTATTTTTGGGTCAAACCAATCCTCTTTTTTAGAAAAAGATTATACTCATTAGGGGGTCAATTTTAAATGACAATAAGGGGTCATTTGTATTTTACAATCTACATACCTGATTTATCACAGCATGAAAATTAAAAAAATCAAAACTTAATTTATTCTAAATTATCTATAAAAGATTATACTCGTTCCTTCATAAAACAATACGAAAAAAACCCATTCTGAGCAAGAGATTGCTGATATGCTTGGTATTACCAGAAAGTCCCTATGGGAAAAGAGAAAGAAATGGGGACTTATAAGAAATAATGATAATTAGATCAATTCATCAAAATTTTCTAAGGTCTTTCAAAAGACTATAAGAAGATATGACTCCCACTAAATTAATACCGTGTTTTTGCATAAAATTTTATTACTTGCCTTCTTTTTTTATCCTTTCAAGTTGAATTATTATCTCATCAGATATTAGTTTGATATCTTTAAAAATCTTCTTTGCATTTGCTAAATCGCCTTTATTTGCTAATTGTATTAATTCTTCAGCAAGCTTATGTATATCGTGATGTGGACTACAGAGAGATTTATTGGCATTTTCACACTTATGCCATTGACCAAAGGAACAGGAAAGACATTCTGGCAGGTCCTTTACATTAATCTTATCGCCTTGAATTGCCCTTTCCAATAACTCCATAAATTGCCTATGTTCTATTTTGGCAATTTCTGCAGACATAACTTTGTTTTCTATGGTAGTAAATCCAGCCACTGACCTTCTTAGATTATCTCCAATAGAAGTAAGATTAACAATTTGTTCATTAATATCTGTAATCATTTTTACCATGTCTTTGAAAAGTTCTGATGATTTTGTGATATTATTAACAACATCATTAGAAGCTGCAGATTGCTCTTCTATTGCTGTTGCTATGTGTGAAATTTGACTATCCGTTTGATTCATTGAATTCATAATATTTTCAAGTTTTTGACCAAGTGACGAGATTTGTTCTTTTGCAATTGATACATTCATTGAGGAGTTTTTCATTGAATTTACTGCTACCACTGAATTCTTTTGTATGCCATTAATCTCAGAGGATATATCAGAGGTTGCCTTAATAGTTTTCTCTGCAAGTTTTCTTACTTCATCTGCTACTATTGCAAAACCTCTGCCCTGTTCACCTGCCCTTGCAGCCTCAATTGCAGCATTTAGGGCAAGCAAGTTAGTCTGATCTGCAATCTCCTTTATGACAGTAATAATGGTTCCTATATCTTGGGCTTTTTTATTCAATGTTTCGATACAGTTAGATAATTCAACAGTTGATTCATATACCTTGTGAACCGTATTGACCGCTTGCTTTGAAGCCTCAACTCCATTTTTGGCATCACTGATAGCCTCCGATGAAGTAGCTGCAGCACTGTCAGAACTCCTGGAAATATCTTGGATTGTCTGCCCCATTTCTTCTGCAGAAGCGGCTATTTGGTGATTTTGTTCTGCTTGTAACTGGGCATCTTTAGTGAGTTGTTCTGAACGAGATTTTAAAATATCTATTGTGTTACCTATGTTACTTGCAGAATTAACAATATTGTTTACTGTATTAGAGACATCCTTTATCATCTTGTTGATATTTTCTGCAAGTTTACCCAATTCGTCCTTTACATTGTAATCTAAATAACTCCTTAAATCGCCCTTTGACATATTTTCAATGGCATTATTCATTATTTGTATTGGCGGAATTATGCTTTTGATTACGAGATATATCATTGTAATACCTGTAATCAATGCTATACTTACAAGGGTGATGATTATTAATATTACCTTCTTATTTTGTGCCTCTATAGATTTAAGATCTGAATCTTTTTGCCTTTTTGCTATACCATCAATCTCAAGTAGCCCCTTAATAACAGGTGAAAAGGTCCCTCTTATCTCACTATCTACATCAATGATGTCATTTGACTTGTCTCTCAGTAATTTCATTTCTTTAAATGATAAGTCATATTGTCTTAATGCCTCATATGTTTTATCCAAGGCATCTTTAAGGGGTGGATTGTTATCTATTTTGTTTTCAATACTCTTAAGAGTTGCTAAAACATTACTAAAATCTTGAAGGTATAAATCCTCCCATCTCTTTTCTGCCCTTACGAGGTAGTTTTTGAAATTTCTTCCAGAGTCCCCAAAATATCCATAAGCCTTCATAGAGAATTCACTAATTTGGATTGAATTATTTATTGTATTATCATAGCGTGAAGAAATAGCCTTGACTGACAAGATACCTATTAAACCAACAACTAACACCATTAAAATAGCACCACCAAAACCAAAATACAACTTTTGTTTAATAGTAGTCTTCCCTGCAATTTTAAGAATCATCTTTTTCATCTTCCTCCACCCCCATATAATATTTAGTTATAAAACTTTTTTTTCATTTTCCTATCAGAGATTTTATTAACTAAATGTTAAACAATTTGTTTATTAAACTAATTTAACATTTTT